>PBSM01000042.1 GCA_002726245.1 Planctomycetaceae bacterium
ATGTCGCCCCTCCGGGGCTCTGCTTGTTCATGCTGTACCATTTCCGGGGGTTTACACCCCCGGCTACATCATTTCGTCCCTTCGGGACTAGCACCAAACGGAATTTGACCAAGACCAAGGGTGCGTTCACATTGAAGTTTTACGCTTTCTACGCTTTCAAGGTTTATACAAATTCACCCGAATTCCATCTGGTGCTAGGGGGAAGTGTGGGTAAAGCCAAGGGTTAAAACCTGGAGCTATTCGCCCAAGGCCCTTCGGGACAAGACTTGGAAGTAATCTCTTCGCGATTCCTAACGCTCGCGCGGTTGACTTCAACGTCCAAGTGGATTGATGCCACGGGGCTCGGGGATGTCTTCCGTAATGATCTTCCAGGAGGCACCCATTTCTCGCATTGCCGTGAAGTCCGGAGATCGGTAACCGAATCTCAAATGCGGCGTTTGGATGGGCTTGCCAGCTTCCTTGCGCGAACGCATTGCCGATTCCAGAACTCCCGTTACCAGCAGCGTACGCTCGACCGCGTAGGGTGCCTTGCCATGAATGAAGTGATGTTGAATGGCATGGGATAACGCTTTGAAAAGGTTGCGGTTCTCCCACGGACCAACGTAGAAGCTCGTCGCTTTGATGTCTGGCTCTCTCTTGAGGCGGCAGGCAACATTCCACCGCGTGCTGTCACGACCGATCTTCAGGATAGTCGCTCGAAGGCCGTCTTTGTATTTCAGCAGAATGCAGTGCGGTTCGTACGCTGCCTCTCCTTCGATCGCTTTGAGTGTTGTGAGCGGCTTTCCAAGCTCGGCCGTCATTGCGGCGTCGGCTAAGTCCCGCGACCACCGTCCGTCGTCGGCCGTCTTCCAAACAGCATCGCCGCTTAACAGTTCGACACTCGACACACCTGTCTCGCCTCCCTTGCGCGATTCGATCAGCGACTGCAGCACCTCGAGTGCATGGAAGTCATACGATTCGAGTGGTCCGCCGTGGATCGAAACAACCTCCTCGAACTCGGCATGACGCGGGAATTCCAACGTTGGCCGACGTTGTGCGAGCGGCACGCTGCTGCCGGCCATTAACGGGATGCCGAGTGCTTTCGCTTCGTCATACATCGCTTTGGCTTCGTCCCACCGATACGACAGATGTTTGTCGTTGAACATTGGAACAAACCGATTTGACCGACGCATCACGGAGACAATCTCATCGAAGAATCGCTTGCGAGGATATTGTCGCTGACCAAGTTCGTTCACCGGATAGCTGCCGTGCTCGCCGATCGATAGCACCGCATCGACGGCGAGTTCCTTGCCGCCGACACAGAGCGCTTCGTCGATGGTTTTGAAGATGGGGATCTTGTAACGCTGGCCTACTTCGGCGGACATGTCGCCGCCAGGAGTTTGATCGGCATAGAACGAAACGACATCGACGCCTGGATCTGTTTCTTTGCCGTTGAAGAGGTACGTCTCGAGGAAGTTCTCCAGGATGACGTGCGCGTGCGAGCGATGGTGGCATACTGTGAAGATAGCAGCTACCTTCGGGCGACGAGCAGGATCGCGCTCGGCGAACGTTGTGGGTGTAGCCACGAGCGCTCCTCCGGCGGCAACGACTCCGGCCTGCAAAAAACTCCGCCGCGTATATCGATCGTGTGAACGAGGAGAAGTATCAGCAGAGCTTTGGGGGCGATCATCGGTCATGAGCGGCGCTCCTAATGCAGTAAAGGTGCTTGTGAGTTCGGAGAAACAGTTCGCCACCGCTTGGTGCGAGGGCCGAATACGTTGGCTCACCGACGCTGTTCTTCGCGATCAACTCAAACTTGCGGCCGGGACGCACAACGTAGGTGTCGCCTTCCAGATTGCTAACGTAGAGCTTTCGGTCAGCCAGCAGAATGGAACCCCAGAGATTGCCGCCAAGTCGCTCTTTCCAGATCACTTCGCCTGTCTCGGATTCCAGGCACTGCACGATGCCGGTGGCGTCGGCCAGATAGAGCAATCCCTTGTGGATGACGCCGCTGCCGACCCGCTGTGGGTTTTTCATTTCGGTGCGCCATAATCGCCGCGATGCCGTCACGTTGCCGTTGCCACCTGCGCGCACGGCCATCGTCGGGCCGTTGTGCCCGGAGATCCCCACGACGACGTCGCTACCAATCCCGACGATCGGCATCGCGTAAACTTCGTTACCCAATCCGTCGCATTGCCACAGCACGTCACCAGTCGCTGGGTTGTACGACTTGAACCAACCAGGACCGCCGATCTTCGCGCCAGGCAATGGCATGATCAACTCGTCGCGGCCACTTGCTTGGAGGATGACCGGCGTACTCCAGGAACCGAAGATGTTATTGTTGATTCCAACCTCCTCCGACTTCCAGACTGTCTTGCCGTTGCTTCGATCAAGTGCCAGTAGTCGCGATGGTTCGCCGGGACCATGAAATACGATGAGGAGGTTCTTGTAGATCACCGGACTGCTGCCGTTTCCCCAACGATGCAGGACCGGGCCGAGGTCGCGATGCCACAATTGCTTGCCGGCGAAATCATAAGCGACAACACCTGCCGAGCCGTGTTGAGCATAAACGGACTTGCCATCGGTGACGGGAGAGCTGCTGCACGGCGGGTTCTGAGGGTGCGTTGTCTCTTCAACGTTGCATTCGAGATCTCGCTGCCATAGCGTGTCGCCTGTTTTTCGATCCAGCGCGATCAACGCGCGACGCCTGCCGCCATCCAAACCCTGCGTCAGAAAGATGTGTTCGTCCCAGATAATTGGTGTGGAATTACAGGGCTCTGCCAGCGGTATCTTCCAACGAATGTTGTCGGTCGCGCTCCAGCGATCTGGCAATTCGCGTTCCATCGAGATACCGTTCCCATCGGAGCCTCGCCAACTTGGCCAGTTTTCCGCGTATAGCGGCGTCGAAAGAAGCAACACCACGATCCAAGCAAGCTTCACTTGAAACATCGTCAGGTCCTCATGTACCGATGGGTTACGGATAAACACAACGTTGCCAACTAGCACCAAACGGAATTTGACCAAGGGTGCGTTCACATTGAAGTTTTACGCTTTCTACGACTTCGTCCCCTATGAGCTTGCTCGGTGGAACGCATGGTTTTGCACTAAGCGACCTCCCCAATGACACGCCCTTTCCTCTCGCCGACCACCGCCGCGAAGCGGCGGTGGTCGGCGAGAGGAAAGCAGGGGGGTGGCGTCGTACGCCACATAATAGTGCATAATCACCCGTTCCACCGAGCAAGCTCGGAGGGTCGAAAGCGTTCGATTTCAAAGTTTATACAAATTCACCCGAATTCCATTTGGTGCTAGTACTCTGAGCAGATCATTCCAGGTACTCGGGTGACTCACGTGCCAAAATGCGTTTGATTGCTTCCAGGAAGAAATAGGACTGCTGTCGCTCGCCGGCGATCTGCTCGGAAGTGATACGGCAGACGCCGTCGGGGATGAGCTTCAACGCTTGGCCCGTTGACTGAGCGAGAACCTGGTGCATACAGGCTCGTTCGAGGTAGTACAGGTCATCAAATGCACAGGCCATGTCTTCCCCCGTCATGACAACACCATGATTGGCCAGAAATAACGCATCCGCATTTGCGAGATTCGAGCAGATGCGATCTCCCTCCGCTTGATCCAATGCGAGCCCGGCGTACTCGTCGTCGTAGGCGATTCGGTTGTAATAGCGAAGCGCCCCCTGGCAGCACATTTCCACACGACCTCGCTCGACACAACAGAGCGCCGTGGCGTACGGCATGTGGGTGTGGAGCACACACTTCGCCGACGGTCGATTCAAATGCACTCGCGAATGAATGAAGAAGGCGGTTGGTTCCGCCTGGTGCTTGCCTTCGAGGAGGTTGCCATCGGGATCGACGACAATCAAATCGCTGACCGTAATCTCCGACCAATGTAACCCTTGCGGGTTCAGCAAGAAGTGGTCAGTCGTACCCGGGACGAGCAGGCTGAAGTGATTGCAGATTCCTTCGCCGAGCCCGGTTCGATCGGCCCAACGCAATGCGGCCGCGAGGTCGATGCGTGCTTGCTGGATCGGATCAATCGACGACTCACTCATCTGAAGACTCCCATCCTTTTATTCGTCCGCAGCTTTGTCGCTCACTTGAGCTGGAGAATCGATTCTCGCAGCAACTCCGCTGCGCGTTCTTGGTGAGGCATGCTGCGGGATCGGTCTGTCCGGCCATGTCGGTCAGCCGATGGTCTCGACATCATACTCTTCTGGATGTGGGAATGCTGCTGTACGACGTTCCGGGAGCCAGTGCTTTGTCACAGCTTGATCTTCGGGTTGAGCAAATCGTGGCTCGGGCGTCTTGCCCCAGCGCCCCATTTACGGCCCTCGCAGGTTCTCTGGAGCGACATCAGAGCCTCTTCGATTGCCGGAACGCCCTGCCTTGGCAAGACTTGGCGTTCGGTAGTGGTACAGTTTAACCCCGCGCCTTGAAAAACTGACGCGGGGCGCTGCCTAGTTCTTAGGCACCCGGTCCGACGAGTCCTCCGGACGAAACGGGTATAGTGTGATACGGAACGTTGCACCGCAAGCAGCCATTCGACGAAGGGTGTCGTTGGAAAGACCCTGATTAAAGGACCACGGTTCATCACCGCAATCGTATCCGACGTCAAATTCACGTTTTGAGCATTCAGCCCAGATCTCGCGACCGGACTCAGAAAGCGACTCAATCGCGTTCAACAATTGCACGATGCTGGGTTCGGATTCGATCCCGCCAGCATCGCCCACATACCAGAAGCCATCCTCGCCGTGCGTGATACGCCCATTGACGCCAAGAGTCTCTAGTTCGGATGCAAGCGATTCAAGAGAACGCGACGCGACAAGGTCAAGATCCGTATTACGATATGTGATTTGGGGCTTATCAGTCATGGGTTCTGAGTTCATCACATCGCCTCATTGAACAGATCCTCAAACGTCCAGAGCCGATTCGTCACTCCTGCCATGATAGCAGCGGTCGGTCGCAACTGCCCAACGCGACCACTGTCGTCATCGTGCCGGCAAACTGTACCACTACCTGGCGTTCTCGTAACTTGCAAAGAAGCTAAGATTGGCCTAGCATCGATAAGTAGTTGACTCGACTGCTCGATTGTCGCAGGCCAGTGATGATTCGGCTTCATTGCTTTGTTTCGTTCCTCGTTCTCTGCGCTGCCGTTGTAGGCTGTGGTGGCTCGTCCGAGCTGTCGCGTCAGGCGATAAGCGGAACGGTTCAGATTGGTGGTGCTGAGATCAAGAAGGGCGCGATCAGCTTCTTGCCAGCTCCTGGCACGTCGGGCCCAGCAGCCAATGGAACGATCAAGAACGGCAGTTACCGGTTTACGGACGACTCGGGTCCGTTTCCTGGGCTGCACAAGGTCGTGATCGATGTCGATCCACCAACGCAAGAGTCGGCAGCGGCGGTAGCACCGGGTCCCAAGGGACAGTTAGTGGAGCAACCACCTCCGCAACCACGTTATCGTCAGTCGGTCGCGGCGACGCCCTCGAAAGTACACTTCGAGTTGGAGCATATCGTTCCCGACGAAGGATCGAGTACGAAGGACTTTGAACTTTAGTGGCCGAGCAGTCGAGCCACACACCGATGTGACAGGGGAATGATCATGCGGAGACATGTTCATAGAGGCTTTACGCTAGTCGAATTACTCGTCGTTATCGCCATCATCGGAATTCTAGTCGCGTTGCTTTTGCCTGCCGTCCAGTCGGCTCGCGAAGCCGCGCGGCGAATGAGTTGCCAGAACAACATCAAGCAAACCTCGCTGGCGATGCACAACTATCACGATTCCTTCAAGAAGTTTCCGTCGGGCAGCATGTATCCTGCGGCTGCTGCCGGATCGGGAGTGCCGGGGCTGACAACCGTGCCTTGGTCTTGGGGAATGATGATGCTGGCAATGCCCTTCATGGAAGGCGGCTCGGTCCATGCCACGGCAGATTTTAACTCAATCAACTGCGGGCAATCGATCAAACAACAGCAGGCGGCTGGCTTGCCCGATCCAAGTTCACAACCGATTTCCTTTTTGATTTGCCCCTCAGATATAAAC
The DNA here is from genome assembly GCA_002726245.1 of Planctomycetaceae bacterium. GTDB lineage: Bacteria > Planctomycetota > Planctomycetia > Pirellulales > Pirellulaceae > PBSM01. The sequence continues at coordinate 6,025 of PBSM01000042.1, forward strand.
GGCGATAGATCGTTGGTGAGTGGACCCGGTGGGCCTTTGCCTTGGTCGGGGGACGCCGGTTTGTTGTATCCCGGCAGCTACCTTGGTGTTGCAGGAACAAATGAAGAGCTTCCACATTGCCTCGGTATCAACAACGGAAACGGAATGTTCTACAGCCTGAGCGACACGCGGTTTCGTGACGTGATCGATGGAACCTCCACGACGCTGGCAATTGGCGAACGCGGGATTCCGGGTGATAAAGGCTGGGGTTGGATGGTGTGTGGCGGAACCGAATGCGAGCATTACATCGCGACGAACCGCGGGCTTGCACGTGGTGCCAACATCCCGACCTCGCTGGCGATCATTCAGCATTTTTGGAGTTGGCATCCGGGCGGAGCCGTCTTCACGCTGGCTGACGGCAGCGTGCGGTTCCTGAACTACGAGATCGACTACAACACCTACCAGGCACTTTCGACTCGCGCCAACGGTGAACCAGTTGGCGACTACTAAGGGCTCCCGTGGTACCGTGTCGCTGAACTCTCCCAACGTGACCGAGTTGCTTCGTGAGTAGCGACGAGATCGACCGCCTGTTGAAGCACACGATCGCCGACCACCGGTTGTCTCGCGGCGAACGGAACGTACTTGACGGCTTGCTTGCTGAGTACGGGACGGATGAACAAGGTCTCGCTTTCTTGAGGCATCGCGTGTTTGAAGTGGCCCGCGAAGAACTCGTTGGCCCCGACGCGCTCGCCGTCATCGATTGGCTTGAAGAGGCCGTTAAGGCAATGCAGCCTCGAGAAAAGTCGCGGCCACGCAAACCGAAGGTTTTCTTCAGCTCCGAACACAACTGTGCAAAGCGAGTTGTTCATCTGCTGCATATCGCGGACCTCACGGTAGACATTTGCGTCTTTACAATCACAGATGACGAAATCACTGATGCGATTATCGATTGTTACCGTCGGGACGTCACGATCCGTATCATCACGGACGACGACAAGTCCCTCGACGCAGGCTCAGATATCTGGCGAATGAAACGCAACGAAATCGCGGTGCGAACCGACAAGAGTGAATATCACATGCACCACAAGTCCGCACTTTTCGATAGCCGGACGCTGTTAACGGGCAGTTACAACTGGACACGCAGCGCCAACGACCGAAACGAAGAGAACTTCATCGTCACGGCAGATCGAACCCTTGTGGCGGCTTTCAAGCGTCAATTCGAGAAGCTTTGGAAAAAGCTTGGCTGATCGCTCCTCCCGGCTTGTCGTTTGCTGACTTTACGAATTGTCCCATTGTGACCCGTGAGAGTATCGACGCATCTGACCAGTCTCAAGATCCCATACTTTCAGCATATAATCCCACGGTCGGTCACCCTTCCGCAGTTGCCTTCACCTAGTACTTTGTCGATCGGAGCGATCATTTGGTATATTAACCTCCTTGAGACTCCCAGTCTCGTACACGGGACTTTCACCCGATAAAATCACGCCCATGCCGGGCGTACCCAACATTGCCGCTCCGCGGAGCTTGCGGTTGCACCGCCAAACGAGCGAACTGTCGGCGTGATCGACCTCGTCGTTTTGATATCGCGACGGGTACAGTCCTGCACGGCCGTTGATCGCGCGGGCCGAAGCGTAGTGCTCGATCGGTCCGGCTTCCCCGGCAAGTCGCACCGCGGACACAACGTTGATGTCGGTCACGCTGATCAGCAGGATATACGGCGTGCTCGCGAGAAAACCCGCCATTTCCTGGTCCGCCTCGACGATCGGCTGGCCGAGCAACTGGCGGACTTCGTTGAGCTGCTGCCTTTGTCGCCTCTGAAATTACGCAGCCTGAACCAAGCGAATGGCCGAATCGCATTCCTTTGGAAAAAATGCGAAATCGATGTTCCATCGCTCGGTAAAAGGTTTCCACTGATGGTAGCCAACGCGAAAGTCCGATAACGGCCGCATCCGTTCTTTGGGAAAGGAGAAGCCTTCGTAATCCAGATCGCGGAGCATCGCCAAGACGCGCTCAAGGCTCACTTTGCCGTGATAGCCATCGACACACTCAAGGAACAGTCGAGGCCGATCCTCGCGTAAGATCCGCTCGGCACCGTGCAAGAGTTCAAGCTCGTAACCTTCAACGTCCGCCTTTATGAAGTTGACGGGGCGCAATCCTCGATTCGAGCAGTAATGATCAAGAGATTCCGTTGGGATGACTATGGTAGAGCGTAGAGCGTACATCCTCCATCGGATGCAACGAGCTTACGCCGCAATGTTCCGGGATATTGAGAGTGGCGTGCCCAGGTTCGTTCGACAACGCGGCTTGCACAACGTGAAGTTGTGGTAAGGGGAAGCGCGCTTGGACCGACCGTAGGTATTGAGACAGATCATCTTGCGGTTCAAAAGCAACAACGGACCCAGACTTTCCAACCGCTTTGCACATCTAATAGCTGAACGCCCCGCAGTAGGCCCCTGCATCGATGGCGGTTTGACCTGGTGAAAGATTATCGAGTAAGAACCGAATCTCAGCCTTGTTGACACGCAGTCGATAGCGCACCCTCGATGCATCAAGCGTGTTCGCATTAAGAAATCGGTGAACATTCTCTCTCCAGATTGATCGCCTTTAGGAGTCGCTAGCGGCATACCAGCCCAAAATGATTGGAATCACGCGCCCATTCGTCTTGATCCCTTTTCTGTATCGGCGATGACCTCGTATGTAGACAGAGAATTCACGTAAAATAAGAGCGGCGACGCTAGCAAGCACGGGAGTATCAAAGAGGTCGAGGACTCATTGATGGCGCGACCAATGAGTCCGAACGCTATGATCCTCTGATCGATCCGCGCAGGACACGCCTGGGCCTTACCGCCAATCCTGAGACCAATCCGCCGTTTCGATGCCACTGCGAATTCGCCACTCGCGCAGCACGTCGAGCAACTCTTGCTTCTTCTCGGCGAACGCTGCCGCGTTCCACAGGTTCTTCACTTCATCAGGATCGTGCTTCATGTCAAAGAGTTGTCCATCCGGATCGTCCAGGAAATGGACAAGCTTCCAATCCTTGTTGCGGACCATCGTCATGAACTCACAGCCAGTCAGAATTCCGTCTTTGATCTGCTCGGCAAAGACGTAATCGCGTCCGTTCCATGTGTCACCCTCAAGAGCCTCGTTCATCGAGATTGCTTCGAGCATTGATGGGACGTCGATGCCAGCCCACTCCAGAATCGTCGGGCCCAGATCCATTTGCTGGCAGAGTTTATCGACGGAGTGTGCCGAAAACCGACCGGGAGCCCAAACTGTTAGCGGGATTCTCGTGATCAGATCGTACATCGTCCACTTTTGGCTGTGACCATGGTCGGTCAAGCAGTCGCCGTGATCGGACGTGAAGATGACGATCGAGTTTTCGAGGTAACCGTTCTGCTCAAGAGCATCAACGATCTGCCCTACCTTCTCATCGATCATCGTGACATTCGCGAGGTAGTAAGCTCGCTGCAGATGACGCTGCTCGTTTGTGGGGTTGAGGTCCAATACGACTGAATCGTGATCGATCTCGTTGTTGTGATCGCGCAGCTCCTTGAAAGCACGCGGCTGGTTATCAAGTTCGTCCTGCGTGACTTCTAGAAGCGGGAGATCCTTCTTGAGATATGGCTCGGCGTATCGCGGAACGGGATCGTATGGCGGATGCGGCCCAGGGAATCCGATCTCCAGAAACAATGGCTCGGTCTTGGGGAAGCTGTTGATCCACCAGAGGGCCATATCGCCGACAAAAGTGTCCGGGTGAGTATCCTCCGACAGTTCCCACTCAAACGCTCCGAGACGATCTCGATAGTCCTCTCGTTGGCGATACTGTTCTCTTTGCTGTTTGATCAAGCCGCGAAAACGAAGAGCCTTGTCCCATTCGTCAAAGTAGTAGCGTCCTTCGAGGTAGCGGTCCTTGTTTTCGACGACATAGCGTTCGTCGAAGCCAAGCTCGGTTTCGAACGGCCAAGTGTGCATCTTGCCGACATTGGTGCAGTGATACCCCGAATCATTTAGCAGCTCGATCCACGATCGACGCCAGCGATCCGCGTTCTTTAGAATCCCCGTCGTGTGAGGGTAGTAGCCCTTGAAGAGGCTGGCTCGTGCCGGCGCGCAAGACGCTGCAGTCACATGGCAATTCGTGAAGGTAACACCCTCGCTGAACAGTCGGTCCAGGTTCGGCGTGTCCATATGGTCGTAACCGAGCGCGCGGATCGTATCGTACCGCTGCTGATCGGTGATAATGAAGATGATGTTGGGCCGTTGATCGGCCATAGCGGGCTCCGGCAGCGTAATTTGGGCAGCAAGAAACGGAAAGAGCACCAGCGTACTCGATTGACGCCAAGGCACAACTGGTGCGGACTTGCCACACGTTGAGGCGGGAAAGCCCGGTAAACCGGGCTGATAGCAACCTCCTGCAGAATGGAAACGCTGCCTCAGCGGTTCTTCGCAGAACTCGCCCAGTGTATTCTGCAATCAGACACTTTGCCTGCGCTGCGATCAATACAAGAAGGCTGACGCCAGATTGGAGACTCCGATGCGATGCGCCTGCGTTCATGGCTCCCCTTGCCGCTTCTGTTTGTCATTCTCACCGGCTCCTTCGTTTACGCTGCAGAGCGAGACGATTACTATCACACCGGCGCACTTGCTGGATCGCTTAAGAGCGCCGAGCCACTCTCCGTCTACGACGCTGATCCTCAGCATCCTTGGAATCGTTTGTTCGCCGCACTTTATACGCGGGGCAGCAACATTCCCAATACTGCTGGTGGTGAGCCGGTACGCCGGCTCGAAGGTGGTGACTACATTGACTTTCTGGCTTGGGGTGGCTCCCGCTATTGGTCGATCGCCGAAACGACCAAACGAATAGACGAGTTGCTGGATGAGTTTCTTAACGGAACAAACGTTGCTGTGTTCGACGACCCGGTGAAGCGAGCGGTCCTGCTGCGTGATCTTTGGGCGGCCTATGACTTCTACACTGAGCAGAACATGCGGCGCTCCGGTACGGTCGAGACGCGACGTCGGCGTGACGCGATCAGCAAGAAGCTGGCTCGCTGTCGCCGATTGCTCGCCCTACCGCAGGAGCAAGTCGATGAGTTGCCGGATACTTACGCAGCCGCCGTCGCTTCGGGCGCGTTTTTCAAACGACAGGACTTTGATGCGAATAGTGACTACCTCCCCCATGGGTTGTTGACGCGGCCGGATTCATGGGTCGAAATCGACTTCTTTCAGCCGAACATCCACGAAGATCTCTACGATCGTTTCATCACGTTGCACGCGCGGGCATATCGCGGCAGGTCGTACTTCCGAATCTTCTATCGTTTCCCGGAGGGCCGACCAGCGTTGACGGACTACTTGTCACAGCTCGATCGTGAAGGAGTTGATTGGCGACAGGCGGCTCAAATTGGCTTTATCCTACTGAAGAAGGACGCGCCGCAGATTCCCGTGGGCACCGAGGTCGCGTTGGTGCAGTTCATGATGACACTCAACGACGATCTCCAACCAACGCCTACGAAAATCGTCGAAGTAATTCGTCAGCGCACTTTTCGCAATGTTGATGGCGGCTCGAATCCAACGACGAACACCGGCGTCGGTATGCACGTCGGCGAGTACACGCTGAAGAGGCGGTTGCTGTTCGACAATCTCAGGAAAGGCGGACTGCAGCGTGAACCGGACGATCTTCCGCTGTATCGAATCATCTTTCGACCTGACGCCGCTCCGGATTGGGGAACGGACGGGCGGAAGACTCTATTCCAGCAATGCATCGACTGTCACATGACACCCAAACACGACCGGACTGGCGTGCACAGCATGCCTTCGATTGTCAACATGGGCGGCTTTGATGTCGGTGCTCAACTAGGGATAGTTCATCCGTTGAAGCCCAACGAGGCGGGAACACGCGGCAAACGCACGGCGCGTTGGAAGGCTCAGCACGAAACGTATCGGAGACTGCTGGAGCACTTGGACGAGTAAGGAGCAGCCAATCAATGACGTGTCGCACTTGCCGTCCCAAACTGTCCCTTCGGGGAAGAGTGTGTTCTACGATTAATTCGGTCGCATCACCCATGCTCGCTTCTGATTAGCCACTTCGAATCGTCTGCGCCATTCGTCGCTGCCATCGTTGGGCACGATCTCCATCCGAACGCCGGGGGAAGCGACGGGGCGCCGGCCACCGATGAACTCGTCCCAGTACTGCAGGCCGTGGGTATAGTCATCGACTTCGCCAGTCGGCCAGACGACTTGAATCAAAGTGTCGGGATGCGGATATGGTTTTGAGATCGGTTCGATTTGGAACATCTCGACCGCTTCCCAATCGACGTCAAACCCAAGGCCTGGAGCCTCGGGAATCTTGCACAGGCCGCCCTCGACTTTCAAAGGGTCTTCCAATAACTGGTGCCGATACAAATTGTGACAGTTTACCGCCGGCCAACGCGCATGTGTGGAGACGGCCGCGAAGTGCAACGCCCACGCCGCCGTGATGTCAGTGCCGACGAGTTGCATCCAGAAGACCTTGTTGGCTTCGGCAATGATATTCGCTTCGTGGATGATCTGGCTCGCACCGCCACACATGACGAAGCCATCGCACACATCTTCCTTGAGCGCTGTCATGAGCGGCGGGTTGCCGACGTGCATCGCGATTGGAATGCACGTTTGAGCGCGCAGGTGCTTGTTGCCCGCGACATCGCCTTGCGGAAGCGGAGACTCGAGGATCTTGAGATGCTTGTACTTCTCGAGTTCTCGGCAGACACGAACGGCGTGCGCCGAGTCGTTTAGCATCGTGTTAAAGTCCACGTCGATCTCGAAGTGATCGGGCACCTCCGCCGTCACGACTCGCAATTGCTCTTCCAGGTCAAACCAAGGCCGGGCTTTGAATTTGTAACTCGTATAGCCTTGAGCCAGGGCATCCTTCGTTTCCAGCAACCAATCTTCTGGAGACATGTCGATCGACCACCAGGAGATGAGCGCGTCTTCGCGCACCTGCTGGCCGAGCAAGTGATGGATTGGAACTTCCATCGACTTGGCAACCGCGTCGAACAACGCCATCTGCAGGCCGGCGCCGAGCGAATCATCCCACATGATTTCCGAGGCAACTCTGCCGCGAGCACGATTGACATCCTCGTCCGTTGTCTCGCCCCACGTGTAGAAACACATGGTCTCGCCGACGCCCGTCACGCCGTTATCGAGCGTGACCTTACAGAGCTCGAAGATCGTCCAGTGAGGCAACTCGCGAATCATGTTGCGTTGCGGCACTTCGCGGTACGGCACGTCAACCCAAATGCGTTCAATGTCTCGAACCGTTAGATTCATTGCGTAGATCCTTTGAAATCACGACGGAGGGTAAAAACAATAATTGCCCCGATCAACGCGGCAGCGACCCCGGCTAAGACGGCCGTTCCCAGAAATGCCGTTCCCAGACTAGTGATCCTTCCTGACTCGTACAGGCCCCCGACAAACGGCGAGAGCCAAGCGCCGAACAAGCCAGCAATAACGTTCAACAAACCAATGGCCGTTGCACGGGCAGCGGGATCGACGACATCGAACGTGGAAGCCCACAAATTCGAGAAGTACAACCAGGAAGCTAAACCGTAGACGAACATCGCGACGGTCAGCACTCCGCGATCCGTGCTGATACTCATTACAGTGATTGCCGGCACGCAGATCAACATGCCAATGCATTGCACGGCAAAACGCCCAGAGATCCAACGCTTCGCCAGACGATCCGCGCACACACCACCCAGCAGCAGCCCGACGATCGTACCTGCCTGGGTGGGCAACGTCGCCAGCTTGCCAGCCTCGGCAAGGGAAGTCATTTCGAATACGTCGTAGAAGTACCTGGGGAGCCAAAAGACCGTTAGTTGCCCAGCGGCATTCGCGGCCAGATAGGCGGCAGAAAGAAGCAGGAAACTCGGCACAGTTAGCACCGACCACAGTGTCTGCAGCAACGAGCCTCCATCCGCTCCCAATCCACTTCCTTGCACACGCTCCGTCCGTTCCGGTTCACGCAGTAACAACGCAATGCCGAGAACAACCAATCCGCCGAAACCGGCGAAGACACCGAACATCATTCGCCAACTCGTCAAGTCGGCAAGGAACCCACCCAGCCACCCCGCGACGGCAATCGAGAGCGGCGACGCGAACAGGTAAATCGAAATGGCACGTGAGCGCGATCGCGCGGTGAAGGCATCGGCCATCAGACTGGCGATCGCCGGGACGCTGGCAGACTGTGTGATCGCAAGCAAGATGCGAAGCATCAGGAGTTGCGTAAAGTCTTGGGCCAGCCCCGTCATGCCGAGAAAGACGGTGCTGGTCCCCAAGCTCAGCAGCAACACCAGTTTTCGACGATAACGGTCGCCGAAGTAACCGACGCCAAGCTGCGCGAAGGCGTAAGCAATTCGGAAGCCCGCGTCAAGCCAGCCAAGTTGCGTGTCGGTCAGGCCGAGGTCTTCAACCAGAGGTGGTTGGACATATTGAATCAGGTTGCGATGCAAGTAGAGCGTGAAGTAGTTGACCGCTAAGAGCGACAGGATGAACCAACGGTCGGGGATGCCGTGACTCTTGGGACCGAGCGAGTGCTCAAGGGACGAGTCGGTCGGCGAGGCATGCGGATTGGAACCGCTCGACGAATTCATTACCCAAGTTCCCGGGCGATCGCGAGCCCGACGATCTCGGCATCGTCTCGGTCAAGGCACATTGGATTGATGACGAGCTTCCCCTCCTCGAGCTTTCCATGTCCAACATAAATGGGCTGCGTGTTCTGTCGCAAGGCGCGGCAGACCTCCATCGCGCTCGTCGATGCGTGCGGAGCGGCTTGGATTTCCAGCAGCGGCAACTTCTCATGGTCGTCAGATTCGATTAACTCGCACGTGGCATCCGTACCATGCAACGCGTCGGCAATCAGTTCGAGATTCTTACGATGTGTCTCGTTCTTCGACGCGAGGTCGCTGCTCGCGAAGACTGCCAACGCCGTGACGAGAGCGACAATCTCCTCTTTGGAGACTTTCAAGGCACGACCGATGCCATGTCGCGGCATTCCTTTGAGCTTCTGCTTGTCGATGAACTCAGCGGGTGGTTCCCACAGATCCCAATGGTCGTCCATGTCGAGCATCTGCAGTGCAGCCGCAGCGATGAGGTCGCGAGAACCGCAGAGGATTCCTGTCGACTGCGGTCCGCGAATCGCTTTCCCGCCGCTAAACGCAACCAAGTTGGCTCCCGTGATCGTCGGGAGCATGAGATTCGCTCTGGGAGGCAACTCACCAGCCGCATCGACGAGAACCGGAAGGTTGTGATTGTGGGCCATCGCGACAACTTCCTCCAGCGGCGGATGAGCATGAGAACCGTAGGTGTACAGAACGCCTGCTGTCTTGCCTGTGAAGGCAGCTTCGTATTCCCAAGCCTCGGTCCGACGAACGCCCGCGCCGGCAACGATTTCATTGAACCCCACTTCGACAAATCTCACGCCCGCTGCTCGCACGGCATGGTCGTAACCGCTGCGGTGTTCTCGGGCGACAACGAATTCGTTGGGGAAGTCATCGGCGTGTGGGAGCTGTTCCATACGGCCCAGGTCATAGCCGGTCATGATCGCGGCGGCACCCAAGGTTAAGGCACCAGCCGAACCCGAGCTAACGAGGCCGGCTTCGGCGCCAGTGACCTGGGCGATCATCTTGGAAGCAGCAGCTTGCAGTTGTTCGATGGGAGCCCACTGCTTCGCCGCTTCGCTGAACGCCTCCAACACGGTGGCAGGCATCGGCGCGCCGCCCAACCTCGTTACCGCGCCGGAAGCATTAATAATTGGTGAAACACCAAGACTGTCATAAACGTCCATCGATTGTCGCTCTCCTGTTTCCACGGAGTATCGGTTGACCGGGCACTCGCGCGATCAAAGGGCGATGAACGGCTTCGCCAATTCCGGACCGGCACCAGCATCTTCGTGCTTGAAGAAGACAAAGGCTTCGTCCCAATTGAGCGTTTCGGCACGCGCTAACCACGCTTTCAATTCTGCATCTTTATACTGTTCACGGCGTAGCCGCGGGTAGCCCCACGATGTGGTGCCTGTGAGGTCGGTGAGCCGTTCATCTTCGGTATCAGCCATGCACAATGCGACCTTATCCTGGCTAAGGATCGTTCTGGAAATAACTGTCCGGTTTTCCGTGGCGTAGGCTTCCAGCTTGCGATAATGCGGGTTCGCAAGCTGGAAGCTTACGCCACTTATTTCTCGAACGATCCTAAGCAGCTCGTAAACGGCGTTGTCGAACCACGACTGGTGTCGGAATTCGAAGGCGGCTCGCGTGCCAATCGGTAACAGATTCAAGAAGGCTTCGAGCCGTTTGATGTCTTGCTTGAAGTTGCCGGGCAGTTGGAAGAGAATCGCACCGAGCTTGCTGCCGAGAGTTTGCGTCGTGTTAACAAGGTACTCGGTTGCGTCGCCGGCGTTGTTCAGGCGACCGAAGTGTGTGATCTTGCGCGATGCTTTGATGATGAAGCGGAAGCCGTCGGGTACTTGCTCCGCCCAACTCCGCAACACACTCGTCTTCGGCATCCGATAAAAGGTGTTGTTGATTTCGACCGCCGTCAGCCGCTCGGCATAGTAGCCAAGCATCTGCTTCTCAGGGAACTTCTCCGGATAAAAGGAACCTCGCCATTCGTTATAAGAGGAGCCGCTCGTCCCGACGTATCGCTTCATGGCCCCTGCCTCCGATCATCACTTACCCAACTCGTACAGCCCATACCTTGATCGGCGCGATGGCGTGAATCACGACTGTGCGTTTGTTCACGTCAAATGAGGAGCCGCGTAATGCGTGCTGTGTACTAGCAGTAACGGATTGCTAGCGTCCACGCAGCAGCAACGGCCGCGTTTCTCACCGTTCGTCACGAGACTCCTGCGATGGCACCTCGCGCCAGTTGGAAAGGTTCTCTGAACCTCAGCTTGGTTTCCGTTCCCGTCAAAGCCTACTCGGCTTCCAACACGGGCAGCCAGGTTCGTTTGAATCAACTGCATTCGGAATGCAACAGTCGCATCACGCAGAAACTGACTTGCCCACTCTGCGGCGACATCGAACGCAGCGAAATCGTGAAGGGTTACGAATACGCCAAGGATCAATACGTCGTTGTGGATCTTGAGGAGCTTGAGAAGCTTCGCGAGGAGGATGAAGGGAAAGCGATCAAGATCGACGCCTTTGTCGCACCCGAGTCGATCGATCCGATCTACTTCTCGGAGAGCAGCTACTACTTACTGCCGGACAATGCCGCGGGTCAGAAGCCATACGAGCTGTTGCATCGTTCGATGTCGGAGAAGAACATCTACTGCGTTGCGAACGTCGTGTTGCACAACAAGGAACAAGTTGTCCTCGTACGACCGATGGATGATCTGCTTTGCACGACCACACTTCGCTACGCGAATCAGGTCAAGGCGACATCATCTTTCGACGACGAGCGTGTCGAGACGGTCGTCTCCGACGCCGAGTATTAACTCGCTGTGACTTTGATCGACGAGACGACAAGCGACGACTTCGACCTCGCCGCCTACAAGGACCAATACACGGAGAAGCTGACACAACTGATCGAAGCGAAAGTCAACGGCCAGGAGATCGTCGAAGCTCCGTCGCTCGAAGCGCCGAGCGTGATCAATTTGATGGATGCGTTGAAGGCCAGCGTGCAGAAGGCCCAGGATTCGAGCAGCGCGAAGCCGGCGGCGGCAGCATCCCGGAAGAAGGCTGCACCCAAAAAGGCTGCTGCCAAGAAAGAGTCCGTAGCCAAAACAAAGAAGGCCCTTGCCGAAGAACTTGCCAGCCCCGGCAAGCGAAAGAAGGCGATGAAACGCAAGACCAAGACAGGTTAGGCGAGCGGCAGATGAGAACGTACCAAGAGCAGTGATGTCATCCGTAGGCCGGAACAAGTCTTCGCAGTTCCGGCATGAG
>PBSM01000043.1 GCA_002726245.1 Planctomycetaceae bacterium
AATAACTGTCCGGTTTTCCGTGGCGTAAGCTTCCAGCTTGCGATAATGCGGGTTCGCAAGCTGGAAGCTTACGCCACTTATTTCTCGAACGATCCTAAGCAAACAGCCGACTCACGAGTGCGTTGCGGGCCGGCTGTTCTTCTATCAGGTGTCCAGCGCGGCAGACGCTGCGGCGTGGTTACGGTGCGACCGCCTTGATCAGCTTGATCGTTTGCGAATCCGCATCCGTTTGGACGAGATCGCTTGGTGACACCGAGTTTCCATCCGACTCAGCGACAGTCGAATCGGCTTCGCCACCGGTGTTATCAGCTCGCCGACCATCATGTGGCCTTCGGTCACGAGGACCATCGGAGCCGTGGTGGCCACGTCCCGAATTCGCTCGGTGAGAAGGTGGACCGCCACGATGGTGTGTTCTCGCACCATGTCCGGAATGACGTCCGTGGCTGGAGCGAGAAGCATGATGACTGCTTCCGTGAGCCGGCTTGCGGCCGCTTGCCCGCTGCGGGCCGCGGTTGTCGCCCCGTGCTACGCCCAGCGGAATCTCGCGCTCACGGTGGGCCCTGGAATCCGCTACGGCCACGCGAACTGTTTGCCCAAGGTGGCCCCTGTGGTCCGCGTTGTTGTGCCCAAGGAGGTCCATCAGGTCCGCGTCTCTGAGAACTCGTTCCACGATGGAAGCGCTCAGCCACGGCCATGAACTCCTGCTTGGAGATTGAGCCGTCGTTGTCTTTGTCCAATCGAGCAAAGAAGGCTTCGGGGCCGAATGAACGTGATGGAGGCCCGGAGGGGCGAGCGCCGCGGTTGGGAGGCGTCGGACGTCGGCTGGTATCTCGGTTGCTTGGCTGATGCCGTTGGGGACGGTCGCCTGAATTAGGAGCGGACGGACGGCCATCTCGGCTGGGAGGCCCCGGCCTTCGGCTGGCATCACGATCACTTGGCCGAGGCCCTTGGGGACGGTTGCCCGAATCGGGACCATCCGGTCGTCGTGCTCGGTCCGGGCCACGGTTTTCACCGCTGGGGCGACGTGCGTCTGGGCGTGGACCATCTGGGCCGCCGCGGCCTTCTGGACGCCCTGCACCATCGCGACTTGGACGACCTTCCGAGCGTGGACCGTCGGGACGGCGGTCTGAATCTGGGCCGCCAGGTCGGCCACGACGAAATGCGTTCGCCAACTCGTCCTTCGTGACGCTTCCGTCGCCGTTCGCATCGGCATGTGAGAAACGCTCCCGCATAAAGTCGGGAGCCTCTTCCTTGCTGATCTTGCCATCGCCATTCTTGTCAACTCGCTCGATTATCTGATCCGGACTCGGTGGCCCATCGCGTCCTGGTCCTCGAGGACCACCTGGGCCGCCCGGTGGCTGAGCCTGCGCGACGTTGGCGTAAGTCATGACGAAGCTGGTTGACGCGGCAACCACGATCCAGCTCATTGATCTCATCCGCATTGCTTTCTTCTTGTGTTGTTGGCAGCACGCCGCGGCAGTGCTTCGCCGCAGGTTCGCTCGTTTGACATTCGGTTCGCCCATTGTGGCGGCGAACTAGTCTTCCTCGAAGAACGAAACGGGCGGCTGCGGCGACTTTCTACAGAAAAAAATGGCGTTTTCGTTAGCTCGGCAGCCGCTGGCTTCTCACGATCTTTGTGGCATACTGGCCAATCCGTTGGCGAGGGCATTAGTTACGGAGGCTTAGCGACCATGTTGTACCTGCGAGAATCGGACGTTGAGCAGTTGCTCGACATGCCAACTACTTTGGAGGTAGTCGAGGAAGCGTTTCGACAGCTATCAGCGGGAAACGCCGATAATGTTCCACGACAGCGAGCCAAAGCGACTGGCATTCTCCTACATTCGATGAGTGCCGCCGCGGACTATCTTGGTCTTGTCGGCTGGAAGCAATATACAACAACGCACAGCGGCGCGAAGTTCCATATCGGCCTGTACGATCAAGCCAGCGGTGAACTCATCGCGCTGATCGCAGCCGATCGACTCGGCCAGATGCGAACGGGAGCTGTTACCGGCGTCGCGGCGAAGTACCTCGCTAGCATCAACGCTACGAAAGTCGGCCTCTTTGGGAGCGGTTGGCAGGCGGAGAGCCAACTCGAAGCTGTCGCCGCAGCGCGGCCGATCGGCCAGGCTTTCGTTTACAGCCGACATCCAGAGCGTCGCCAAGCATTCGCCTCCAAGATGTCCGAGAAGCTGAATCTTCAAGTGACGGCCGTTGATGAGCCGCGACAAGCTGTCGAGGGACTGCCGATCGTGATCACAGCGACGACGAGTCGCGAACCGGTCTTTGATGGCGAGTGGCTCTCTGACGGATCGTTGGTCTGCGCGATCGGCTCGAATTGGTTGAACAAAGCTGAGATCGATCTCGCGACGATTCGCCGTGGCAAGCTTGTCGTCTGCGATAGCGTCGAGTGTTGTCGGCATGAGGCCGGTGACTTTGTGCCGGCGTTAGAGCAGGGCGTGTTTCGCTGGGAGGATGCGGTCGAGTTGGGGGACGTCGTATCGTCAAGCAATGCCGCGCGTGATCAGGAAGGCATAACGGTCTTCAAGTCAGTCGGCATGGCGATTGAAGACGTGGCTGTTGCTGCCAAGGTTGTTGAGTTGGCGAAGGATGCGGGGCTGGGACTACCTTCAGTCTGTGTCGTATAGTGTCGGTCCGCCGCGGCGGACACCGCAGCGCGAGGTCTCTCTCGGCGAGAGAGACCTACAGCTATGCAGGATCGCCTTCCCGGATGTAGCAATAGCTCTCGTAGCGGCGGGCATCGAGGCGTCCGTCGGCCACCGCGTCCTTGACGGCACACTCCGACTCGTGCGTATGTGTGCAATCTGGAAAGCGGCAGAAGCTGACGTAGGGACGGATGTCGCGGTAGAAGCCGGCGACCTCTTCCGGGGTGACATCCCACAACTGAAATTGACGGATGCCGGGCGTATCGACGGCGTAGCCGCCGCACGTGAGAGGAATCAGTTGTGCGGTCGTCGTTGTATGCCGCCCCTTCTGGTTCTCTTCGCTCACCGTGTTAACTCGCAATCCCAACTCGGGATCAATCGCATTCAAAAGCGAAGACTTGCCAACGCCACTTTGCCCCGCAACAACACTCTCCTTGCCTCGTACAAGCCTCTGTACTTGTGCGACACCGGCTCCTGTCGTCGCCGACATTAAAACGACCTGATAACCCATCTGGCCGTAGACGCCAGCGAGCGGCTGGAGGTCGGCGGCGTCAACGAGATCGATCTTATTGATGCAGATGATCGGGCGAATCCGAGCCTTCTCGGCTGTTACGAGGAAGCGATCAATCAAATTGGGCTTCAGGACAGGCTCCGCGGCGCTGGAGATGATCAGCAGTTGATCGACGTTCGCAACGATCACATGCTGCCGCCCCTTGCTGGTTCGGCACAACATGCCATGTCGTGGCTCAATGCGTTCGATAAAGCCTTCGTCTTCGTTCTCCGCGCGGAAGAGAACCTGATCCCCTGCTGCAACGACATGGCGTTGGTCCGTGCTTAGTGTCTTCAGCAGCCTGCGCGTTGCGCATCGATAGAGTTTTCCATCTTGCGTCTGCACGGTACTCTGGAGACCATGCACGCTGAGCACTCGGCCCCGGAGGCAAACCGTTTCGTCGATATCGAGATGAACGGCGAGCCCGGACTCTTCGTCTTCGCTAACTTCGCCGATCACGGTCCGCTTGCGAGTTAGTTCGCCTTTGCCGCTGACCCGTTCACCCCGAACCGACTCGTCTTCGGCGAAACCATGCTCTCGAAAATCGCGCGTCAGATCGGTCTGGCGTGTCCGCGATTCATGCTTCTTGCGGAAGTCGGTTCGTATCTTCTGTTTCCGCTTTTTGGGCATTGGCTAGTTAACTGCTCGCCGCCGCGGTTTGGTTGGCTTTCGGACTGGCCTTGCCATTCGATTCGGCATGGACGGAAGGGCCGATTATTCCAGCAATCTCGTGCTCGTCCAACTCTTCGTCCTCGAGCAGTCCCTTGGCTAACGCATCGAGCTTGGCGCGGTGTTGGTCCAACAATTCCGTCGCTCTGGCTGCGGCCGCATGCAGGATCGTCGTCACTTCTTCGTCGATCAATTCCATCGTATGCTCGGAAAACTGGCGTTGTTGATGGATCTCGCGGCCGAGAAATGGATCTTCGTCGGAGAGCTTGTAACTGACCGGGCCAAGCCGCTGGCTCATTCCCCACGAAGTTACCATTCGACGCGCCATACCAGTTGCTCTTTCGAGATCGTTCTCCGCGCCGGCGGTGACTTCGTCGTAAATCAGTTTCTCCGCGGCGCGGCCGCCCAGCAAGACAACCAGATGATCATGAAGTTCACCCTCGGAGATGCTCAACCGGTCTTCCGTCGGCATCATTTGAGTTGCTCCGAGCGCTTGCCCGCGAGGAATAATCGTGACTTTGTGGACGCGATCGGCACCAGGCAGGAACCAAGCCATCAACGTGTGGCCAGCTTCGTGGTAAGCGGTCTTCTCCTTCTCCACCTCGCTGAGCACTTCCTCCCGCTTGGCTCCCATCAGGACCTTGTCGCGGGCGTAGTCGAAGTCTTCCATCTCGACCTTGTTCTTATCGTGCCTGGCCGCCCAGAGCGCCGCTTCGTTCACCAAATTCCGAATATCTGCTCCCGTGAGTCCGATCGTGGCACTTGCCATCACTTCGAGATCGACGTCATCCGACAAGGGAACATCGCGGACATGAACTTTGAAAATCTCAACCCGTCCCTTATGCGTCGGGCGTCCGACGGTCACGTGCCGGTCGAAGCGGCCAGGTCGCAACAGTGCCGGATCAAGTACATCGGGCCGGTTTGTCGCGGCGAGGACAATCACCGAGTCTGTCTGCGAAAAACCATCCATCTCGCTGAGGATTTGATTCAGGGTCTGTTCGCGCTCGTCATGACCGCCGCCAAGCCCGGCTCCACGCTGGCGACCAACCGCATCGATCTCATCGATAAAGATGATCCCGGGACTGTTCTCCTTCGCATTGCTGAACAGATCACGTACGCGGCTGGCACCCACACCGACGAACATCTGAATGAACTCAGACCCGTTCACCGAATAGAACGGAACGTCTGCTTCACCCGCTACGGCCCGAGCGAGCAACGTCTTTCCCGTGCCGGGCGGTCCCATCAGCAAGCAGCCTTTCGGTACACGACCGCCAAGCCGCTGAAACTTCTTCGGATCCTTGAGGTATTCAACGATCTCTTGCAAATCTTGCTTGACCGCTGTCAATCCAGCGACGTCTTTGAACAACACGGATTGCTGCGACGCTTCGTATCGCTTTGCGGGGCTCTTGCTGAAACCGGACAGGAATCCGCCGCCCATCATCTGCTCGCGCGTGCGTCGCATCGACACGAACACGAAGACGAACATGCCGACGGACAGCAGGATTGCGATTCCCCAAAAGACATATATCGCGTTCTCTGCCTGGGGACGCTTGGAAGAGGTTTCCACGCCCTTCGCTCGTAGCAACTCAGTCAACTCGTCCTGAGCGGCCTTCGTCTGAAGCAAGCGGACCGAGAAGTGCTTTTCAAGATTCTTGCGATCGGTCTTGGGCTTGCCGTCCGAATCAAATTCAGGCTCAATCGGAGGATTCTTGAACTCGCCGGAAGCCGTTTCGACGCCGTGCATCGCAATCGACCGGACATTCCCGTCTTCCACCTGCTGGAGGAAGAAGTAATAGTCGTCGATGTACGATGTTTTTTTCGACGGGTTGGCAAAAAACAGCAGCCCCAGGATGATGAGCAGGCCAATGAGTAGCCACCCGTTCGGGCCTGAACGCCGAGCGTATGGCCGTTTCCCTTCCGGTTGCGTATTGTCGTCCTGAGCCGGCCTCTCCATCAAAAACCTCTCGCTCTGTCGTGAATCATGATCCGTCGGGGGTGCCCAGCAAAGGCATTCTAGCGGCGTGGCCATTCTAGCCAACAGCGCCGGAAAATGCGATGAGGGAAGAACTTGCGATCAGGGTTGGGTTGCCTGTTTTTGTGCGGCCCGCTTTCGTGATGACAGTTCCCGGCAGCGCGTGTAGAGGGCAACGTGCTCGTAAGCAACGCCGCTGGGAAGTTTACCGATTATCGTGCGGTGTGTTTCCGGCGGTGTTCGTTGCACGAGTGACTCGATGACGGCAAGTTGTTCGTCGCTGAGAAACCATCGTGGTTCGACTTTCAGCCCCTCGTCGAATGCCCGGCTGAGATGACTGATGAGCGCAGCCACGTCTACGTTACGGATGGCCGCACAGTCTTCGAGAGAGTAGCCGTCAGCAAGCAGCTTCCAGGTCCAGTAATAACCGGGACGCGGCGCGGATGGAGCGTGAGCCTTGTCAGTTTCATCGACTGTAGCGGGGAGTGGCGTTTGCTTCACAGCGAGGTCGGTGGATTCTGAGTACTGAGTACTCGGTACTCGGTGCTCAACACTCGGTTCTCCGTTCCCGGTTCTCGGAGCTGGCTCGTCGATCCGGGTTGACCGTGCCGCCGATTCGGGCACCTCTTCTTGAGGCTTCTCTTTGCGAGTGTCGGAACTTGTAGATGCCCGCCGGCGCTTGTTGAGCTTGCGGAGAAGCTCTGCAGTCAAAGCTGGCAGTGCTTCGAGCTCCTCGTGTCCTCGCATCACTTCGCCCCCCGAGTCCGTGATCTGAATCATTGGACGATGAGGCTGTAATTCGATCTGCTCCAACAGTCGCACTTCGATGAGTGCGTCTAACAGTTCAATGACCTCCGTCTGGCGCAGATCATCCAGCAAGCCAAAGGTGCTGAGTCGATGCAAGTTCAGCTTCGTGACCTGAGCCGCTTTGGAACCGCCGAGCATCTTTGCCAGCAAATGCTTGCCGATACGGCCATGCGTCCGAGCGGCACCGCTTAGTGCGATGCGAACTACTTCGTGCGCGCCTTCTGCCAACGCTACGTCGGACATTGCCGCTTTCGTCTGTCGCTTGGCTCCCGCCGGCGCACACCGATCGCATGTTCCGCAACGAGTTTTGCTTGGATCGCCGAAGTAATCGAGAATCTCCAACTGCCGGCAGCGTCGAGTCCTCGCGTAGTGCACGACACGATCGAGCTTTTCGAACTCGGAACTTCGCCGCGCGTCGAGATCAGCGAAATCGATATTCAACTCGTCGAACGAACATTCAGCCCGCAGCATGTGGATCGCTCGGCCGCGGAATGGTGGCACGTAGTCGAAAGCTCGTAGCTTGACCAACTCGCGAAGAGCCCGCGTAAAGGCGTCGCGGTCGATTTCCGCTTGGGCGGCCAGTTTTTGTGGATGTAGATACACCCAGTCGTGACGTAGCTCTCCGACCTCGCGTTCGATGGCTCGGAGCACTTTTCGTTGTGTCTTCGCTTCTTTCGGAAGCAAGTCAACCAGCGTTGGCAGGTCGCTATCTAACTTGACCGATGCCATATTCTCCTGCGAATCAAGTCGCTCGAGGGCACCGCACTTTTCGAGTAACTGCTCGCAGGCTCCGACGCCTTCCGCTCCAACCGACAAGCCAAGCCGGTCTTTGATCTCCTGCAACGTCAATTCAATCGGGTCGTCGTCGAGTGAGCGTAGGTACTCGTAAACTTCTTCGAACGTCTCGCGAGCAGGATACCGATTCTCGATGAAGAACTCTTGGATCTTCCGATCTGCATAGCTGTATAGCAAGGCGCAACGAGCCGGCTCG
This sequence comes from Planctomycetaceae bacterium, assembly GCA_002726245.1. Lineage (GTDB taxonomy): Bacteria > Planctomycetota > Planctomycetia > Pirellulales > Pirellulaceae > PBSM01. The sequence goes on from PBSM01000043.1 coordinate 7,653, forward strand.
CCGTCGCGTCCCGCGCGTCCGGCTTCTTGGTAGTACGCTTCAAGTGTTCCCGGCATGTTGTAGTGAATCACAAACCTTAGCTCGGCTTTGTCGATGCCCATACCGAACGCATTCGTCGCCACGATCACTTCGACGTCGCCAGCCATGAACTTCTCTTGGATGCCGCGTCGCTCTTCCGGAAGCAAGCCGGCGTGATAAAGGCCGACTCGGCGTTTCGTCGTCTCGCGTAATGTTTCGACAAGTTCTTCGCAGCGTTTACGCGTTGATGCGTAGATGATCCCCGATCCAGGATTAGCTTCTAGTAACTCCTGCAGAGCTTCGTCTTTCTCTTTCCAGTTGGAAGGCGTAGCGACTTCGAATCGCAAGTTCGGACGAGCAAAGCCGGTGATGAACACCTCTGGCGACGGAAGCGACAATTGCTTGACGATATCTTCGCGGACGTGCGGCGTCGCCGTTGCCGTCAGCGCGATTGTTTGAGGCGAACCGAGCCGCTTGCGGAACCGTCCAAGCCGTGCATAGTCCGGGCGGAAGTCGTGGCCCCACTCACTGATACAGTGTGCTTCGTCAACGGCCAGAAGCTGTAGCCGAACCGGGCGAACGGCGTCGAGAAAACGTGGATTGCGCAAACGCTCCGGCGCGACGTAGACCAGGTCGTAGCGCCCGTTTGCCATCGCTGCGAGTCGCTCTCTTTGTTCCGACAACGAAAGTGAGCTGTTGATGAAAGTCGCTTCGATGCCGTTTGCCAGCAAGCTATCGACTTGGTCTTTCATGAGCGCGATCAGTGGAGAGACAACCAACGTCAAGCCGTCTCGGAGCACGGAAGGAAGTTGATAGCAAAGGCTCTTGCCGCCGCCAGTTGGCATGATGCAGAGCGCGTCGTTGCCAGCGAGAATTGTCTCGATCACGTCGCGCTGACCGGGACGAAAGGTTGTCAGCCCGAATCGGGCCAGCCCCTCGTCCAAATTGTGCCGAACAGCCGTCATGCGAGTCCCGCGTCTTCAGATCGCGTTGTGCCCTGGGAAAGGCGTGCATTATAGGGCGGCTCGGGGAGCGTTTGAAGCGACCGTTGACTCGGGAGAGCGTGCTAGCGGATTAGGGCGTTTCCACGAACGATCTTGACAACGATCTTGACGGGGGAGCCCGGCGTTTGCTATTTAGCTCCGCTTTTCGAAACTCTTCTCTTCGGCATTCGACAGTTCACAACTTGAGTTGAACGTGCGAAATCAACATCGAGTTATTCTCTTCGCCCTGGGACTTGTCCTTCTTGGCGCTAATTCCGCGCTCGCTCAGCGCATTCGGTTCCCGCAAAACGGACCGACGACTGGGGCTGGGCGAGCCACAGTAACTAACAATCCGTTGACGCCAGTCATGCAAGGCTCGTCATCGAGGACCTTGGGACCGCCCACCTTCGATCCGTATTCGACTGGCCCCAACGCCGCATCGACTCCACCGTCGCTACTCGGGCCGCCGGCGACATCGCCTTCCGCCTCGCCCCAAACAGCACCATTCGGGCAAACGCCGTCCAATGCGTATCCGTCAACGGGCGTCGCACCGACCTATCAGGCTCCTGGAACGACATACGCGCAAGGCACGTACCAGCAACAACCATCCGTCTTGTTCCCGAACGGCCTGAACCTCGGGAACTGGGGCATAGGGCAGGGGCAAGGCCAAGCTGGTCAGTATCTCCGCCTGTTCCAGGATATCCGCATGACCTACACCTGGCTGCATGGCGACTCGAGCCCTCAAGAGATGACGACCAATGACGTGCAGGTTGGCACGACGATGAACATCCCGAACTTTTTCTTCAGCGGGCAACCGCTGCGAGCGTCACCAGAGTTTATTTTCCACTTTTGGGATAGTCCGATCACAAGCATCGGTCCGCCGCCGCCAGCTCCACCACCGCCGTTTCCAGCCGCGGGAACGGTGGCTGCGGGTGCGTTTCCAACCGAGTTGCCCTCGCGTGTCTATAGCACCTACGTAGACTTCGCCTGGGATCCTGTCATTACCCCGCAATTTGGTGCTGATCTGGAAGCGAGTGTCGGTGTTTACAGCGACTTCGATACGTTCACGACGGATAGTGTCCGGTTTCGTGGCACGGGGCTCTTCGTGTTGGGCCTGACTCCAACCGTGGCACTCAAAGGCGGTGTGGCGTATCTCGATCGATTGGACATCAAGCTGCTTCCTGCCGGCGGTATCCTCTGGCGTCCGAATCCGCAAACACACTTCGATGTCTACTTTCCGAAACCAAAGCTCGCTCAATACCTTTACACCGTTGGGAACACCGACGTCTGGTGGTACCTGATGGGAGAGTACGGGGGAGGCTCCTGGACGATCAATCGCGACCAAGTTGTCAACGATGGCGTAGGCGGCTTCACCACTGCCAGGGTTGGCGGACGTGTTGATGTCAACGACATCCGCGCGGGAGTTGGTCTTGAGTGGACTCATCAGTTCGGCCTGACCGGGTTCTTCGAAGTCGCTTACGTGTTTGATCGCGAGATCATTTTCGAGGCGGGTGCGCCGGGTATACAGAAGCTGGACGCCACGATCATGCTTCGTGGCGGGCTTACGTATTAGAATCGGGCCAAGCATGTTCAAACTATCGACGCTCGTACCGTTTCTGCTGCTGCTCGCCGTGCCGGCGGTAGCGCAGCCGATTGACACACAGCCACAGTTTCAGCACTTGCCGCTGCAATACCACGGTCCTGATCCGACGTCTGGTTACTTTCTCCCGGCGAGCACGCCTTTTGAGAGCGAACCTTCCAGGTTCGCCCAACTGCCGCCACCCTCCGAAGTTGTTCCGGAACTGCTGAACTATCCCGACACGACTTTCGAAACGATCCCGCCGGGCCCCGGAACATTTGTTGGCGATCCGCGGTTTGGCGGACCTGTCATTGGCGATCCTGCTTTCGTCACGCAGCACATTAGCAAAAGCAAAGACGGGTTCTTTCAGAAGGTCAGCTTCACGGGCACGTACATCGATCGTGGAAGTATCGGCAGTTTTGGCTTGAATGAACTCGACTTGTCCGCGACGGTCGCGGTGCCAGCTCCGACACGCAAGTGGCCGCTGCTGATCACGCCGGCCTTCAACGTGCGTTATCTGGACGGCCCGGTGGAAGCGGACCTGCCTGCGCAGTTGTACGAGACCTACGTTGATTTTCTCTGGGTGCCCAGGATAACGGATCGTTGGACAGCTATCGTCGGCGTCGCACCTTCGCTCTATACGGACTTCGATGGCAATGACGGGGATGCGTTTCGTGTTACCGGTAAAGGGCTCGTGCGTTACGACTGGCTTCCGGAACAGGTTCAGGTCATTGCCGGTGTGTTGTACCTCGACCGAGACGACGTGCGATTGCTACCCGCGGGCGGCATTATTTGGAAGCCGACGCCAGATAAAGACTACGAGATTCTCTTCCCGCGGCCCAAGCTCGCGCATCGGATTACGGTTGGACACGGCTACGAGGACTGGCTCTACATCGGAGGCGAGTTTGGAGGGAATACCTGGACGGTTCGGCGAGCCGGTGTGGCCGAGAACATAACGCTGCGCGACTTCCGAGCGTTGCTAGGCTTGGAGAGAAGGAAGAATGGCGGCGCTGGCTATCGTATTGAAGTCGGCTACGTCTTCTCACGCGAAATCGAATTCGCGTCTGGCCTTCCGGATGCCCTTGGCGACGATACGGCGCTCGTGCGAGGAGGAGTGACGTTCTAGGGGTCAGAGAAAAGAGAGGGACGCAACAGGCCTAGCCTATTAACGTCGAGAATGATCGCAGGAAAAGAAGATCTCGGACGGCGAGCGAGATGCGTTAGCTGGTAGTTCGATTTGATCAGACGACTTGAACGCCGACGCATCTTAGCCGCGGAGCGGCGGCACATAGTAGCCTGGGGCGTAAGCCCCAGGAAGGAAGGTAAACCGCGCCGAAAGCCCTGGCGGGGCGCCATCCGAGTGGTGTGTGATCGATGGTGTCGCCCCTCTGGGGCTTTGCGTCTGCTGTGAGAACGTTTCCGGGGGTTTACACCCCCGGCTACTACCTATCGTCCCTACGGGACTGAAGAGACAGCCGTGATGAAACG
>PBSM01000044.1 GCA_002726245.1 Planctomycetaceae bacterium
AACGGAATTTGACCAAGGGTGCGTTCACATTGAAGTTTTACGCTTTCTACGCTTTCAAAGTTTATACAAATTCACCCGAATTCCATTTGGTGCTAGTGCGTTTCGTTTGTCGCCGGAACGAGCAGCGTCAACCGTTCGGGAAGGACTTCGATATCGACCGGCAACATGCCGCCGGGGTCGCCATCGAGTTGGTAAGGGGCTTCGCCCGCGGCGTCAATCCGTACCCTGGTCGCACGCGTTGCCACACAGTCCTCCCAGGATTCATGTTGTCCGAGCAAAACCCCGCTCAGGTAACGAAGTCCATTCCACAGCGAACCTTCTTTGAACGTGCAGACGTCCAGCAAACCATCGTGGCCACTCGCTCCCGGAGCGATCTGCAGGCCGCCCGCATATCGGGGTAGGTTCGCGACGAAAGCCCACCGGGCTGAGATCGTCTCGACACGCGACTCGGTCATCTGCTCGGTTTCGATCGTACATTCGAGCGTTAGTTCAGGGTATTCGTAGTTACAGATCGAATCCAGAATAGGCTTGGCATAAGACAAATGGTGGATATGCCCTGTGCGGTCGGCGTGCAGCCGCCGAACGACATCGGCGTCGAAGCCACAACCAACCATTAACAAGAATAGCCGCTCTCCTGCCCTGCCGGCATCGAACCTCTCTGCCTCGCCCTGACAGATCGTTCGGCAAACCTCCGCCGGATCGCAGCCGATCGACAGGTGCTTTGCCAGAAGATTCTCGGTACCTAGCGGAAGCACGGTCAGCGGTGCCTGTTCGGGTGTACGGTTCGCCACCAACGCAATCGTGCCATCGCCGCCAGCCGCTACAACGCACCGCAACTCACCCTCCTGAAGATACTCGTCAGCCCGCTCCGCAATCTCATCGATATCGCTCAGAACATCTACCTGAAGCTCCTGCGCGGCGAGAGCCTGCGCCAACTGCTCGACGGCTAGGTTGCCCGATTTAGCTCCCGCCTTCGGATTCTGTGAAATCAGAACGCGTCGCGCTTCGGGTGGTAGAGAGATTGTTCGCGACATCAGCACTCGTCCTGGAATTGCCTTCCGCCGCCGATTCTATCGCCGTTTGCCGGTCATGCGAACGCGAATGTTGGCTTTCGCGACTGCCACTCTCTCCCACGGGCAAGAAGCGGCAAGAAAAGCGAGAGTTTTGTTCCGCCAGCAACCTGTTCCTGCGATGGATGTTGTGTGGCCATCCGTCTACAGAGGACGGAGGCTTACTGGATCGTCATCGAATCGCTTTGAAGAAAAGGGGGAGAAGTCCAATTGTTGACAAGTGCGGCAGTACCAGATTACTTCCAAGCGAAGTTGCTACCCGTCAGTTGCTCGAAGGCTTCGATGTACTTCTCGCGCGTCTTGGCGATGATGTCGTCGGGCAGGGCAGGGGGGGAGCTGTTCTTGTCCCAGCCGGTTGTGCTGAGCCAGTCGCGAACGAATTGCTTGTCAAACGATGGCTGGCCATGTCCCGGTTCGTATTGGTCAGACGGCCAGAAGCGAGAGCTGTCGGGAGTGAGCACTTCATCGATCAGAATTAGCTCGCCATCGAACAGTCCCCATTCGAACTTGGTATCGGCGATGATGATGCCGCGTCCGCGAGCATACTCGGCACCTCGCTGGTAAATGTCGAGGCTCCGCGACCGCAGCTCTTCAGCCCGTTCTTGACCGATGATCTCGACCATCCGCTCGAACGAGATGTTGATGTCATGCCCTTCGTCTTCCTTGGTAGCGGGCGTGAAGATGGGCTCGTCGATCTGAGAGCATTGTGTCAGGCCGCGGGGTAACTTGATTCCGCAAACGGTCTCGGATTGCTGATACTCTTTCCATCCAGACCCATCTAGATAACCACGGACCACGCATTCGATCGGCACGACCTCGCACTTGCGCACCAGCATGCTGCGGCCTTCTAATTGCTCTCGATCCGTGCCAGCCGGCAGGTCGATGCTGTCGAGGGTTGTGGCGAGAAGATGGTTCGGAACGTCGAGGCGGTCGAACCAAAAGGCACTGATCTGAGTGAGAACGCGGCCCTTGTCTGGAATGCCGCTGGGTAACACCCAATCATAAGCACTGATTCGATCGGTGCTGACCATCAGCAATTGATCGCCCAAGTCGTAGATGTCTCGAACCTTGCCGCGGCGGACGGGGAGGCTTTCCAATGACGTTTCCAAGACGACCGTGCTCATGACCAACATCCTTTCGGGGCCAAAGAATTTACAGTATCAAGTCGAGTCCTCGGACTATAACATTCGCGTCATGGCCTTGGTAGAAGGTGCCCATCGCGGTTCGTTAGCAGTTGAACCGCTACGCAGCGTGCGGTAGACTCGCCAGATTGCTCCGATCTTTGCATCACCGTCCTTGTTTACGGCCTTCTGGGGGAAGATTCGCGGTATGGGTCTATTTCGGTTCCTTGCATCCGCCGATGACCATATGCCGCCCGAGGCGTTCGCTAACGCGTACCTCGCGGGAATGGAGGGCATTCCCTGGAGGAGCACGAATCGACGAACGCCATCCGAAAACGGCATGTCGGAGTATGTGCTTGAGCGCAGCATCGGCGAATCGGGGAACCTCTACATCCCGTGGCGAATTGAAGGCCATGGCGAGTTGATGCTATCGACCGCCAGCCTCATGGAGCGGGACAGCCCGTATCACTTGTCGCTGGAACTTGCGCGGGGCGTGCTAAATCGCCTGCGGAGCCAACTCTTCGACTGGGAGATGGCGGGGCTTGTCACTCCCGACGCGTTGAAGGAGGCAGTCGCCACGGCGTCGTCCACGTTCATCGAAGCAGTGATCGCGTTGCCCGACAGCGAACGCGTCGTCGCTTCCGCGAACGAAGCGATTCGACAATCATTGGATGCTGGTGAAGCTCTTTGCGCAGAATACACTAGACAGGCGCTGGCTGTCCGCCATCAAAGCAGCGAGCAGTTGCCAACATTGCTCGGTTGCACTCTTAGCTCGCGAGAGCTTTCCGAAGGCGAGCAGGACTCGTGCGCCGAGAGCTTCAATACCACAGCAGTTTCGTTCAAGTGGCGCGACGTCGAACAGACGGCCGGCAAGCACGAGTGGGATGCCTTCGATCAACAGATTGACTGGTGCCATGCGAACGGGATGCGGGTGATCGGTGGGCCGCTGCTGCAGCTCGACACAGCCCACATCCCCGATTGGATTTATCTTTGGGAAGATGACTTCGATCAGATCCAGGCTTACATAGCACAGTACATTCGCGCCACGGCCAGTCGCTATCGAGGCCGTGTTCATGTCTGGCATTGCGCCGCGAGAATGAATGTCACCGGTGCGATCAGTTTGAACGAGGAGCAGCGTTTGCGTTTGGTTGTCAGTTCTGTTGACGAACTGCGACGCAACGACCCTCAAGCGGCAATTCTCTTGAGCTTCGATCAGCCGTGGGCTGAGTATTTAGCGACGAACGAGCGTGATCTGTCGCCGCTCCACTTGGCCGATTTGTTAGTTCGCGCGGATTTGGGTATAGCTGGTGTTGGTGTCGAGTTGAACATCGGTTACTCACCGGGCGGCAGTTTTCCGCGCACGCCGCTTGAATACAGCCGGCAACTTGACCGCTGGAGTGCCTTGGACTTGCCGCTGGTCGTCTTTCTCTCGGCACCCAGTGAGCGAAGCGAAACTTCCAACGCGCAACGCGCGGTCGGCAACACCGAAAACGCTTGGACGCCAGAAGGGCAGGCCGAACTGGCAGACCGTCTCGTTCCGTTGATTCTGGCCAAGCCATACGTGCAAGGAATCGTGTGGAACCAGTTGGCAGATACCGAACAGCACGAGTTTGCTCACGGCGGTCTACTCGATGCTCAATCGGTCGCCAAGCCAGCGCTGCAGCGACTCTCTTTGATCCGCCAGCAGCATCTCACCTGAAGCTCCCTCCTTGCCACTCATGTTACGTGAACGTCTGACTGCCTTGGTGCGAAGATCTCGGGGCGCCTTTCGCCGGTCAAGCTATCGTGGCGTCGTGCCTGCCATGTGGCTCACCATTGGACTCGCCGGATTGATCGGTGTGGCGGCCGGCTATGGAGCCGCTCTCTTTAGCGTGCTGATCCATACCGTGAGCGAATGGACTGTCGTCCCGATACTGCAACTGGCGACACGCACCGTGCGTGGTTGTGGCTGTTGTGCGTTATGCCAGCCGTCGGGCTTCTACTGGTGTCATGGTTCACGCGGCGGTTCGCCCCGGAGGCTCAAGGGCACGGTGTGCCGGAAGTGATCGTCGCTGTCGCGCGGCACGATGGGGTGATGCGTCCTCGTGTTTCGCTGGTGAAGATTCTGGTCAGCGCTCTTTGCATTGGAACGGGAGCTTCTGTCGGTCGAGAAGGGCCAATTGTTCAGATCGGATCTTGTCTGAGAAGCGTCGCCGGCCAGTGGTTTCAACTGTCGGCTAGAAACATCAAGGTGTTGGTAGCAGCCGGTGCCGCGGCTGGCATCAGCGCCACCTTCAACGCTCCTCTGGCGGGAGTCATCTTCGCCAGCGAGATCATCCTGGGTAGTTTTGCGGCGGAGAGCCTGACGCCTATCGTTGTTGCTAGCGTTGTGGCGGACGTCGTACAAGTACACGTGGGCGAGCATGGTCTCAATCCCGCGTTCCAGCAGTTGAACTATGAGTATGTCGGCGCGTGGAGTCAGTTGCCGAGTTACTTTACGCTCGGGCTCGTGTGCGGAGTTGCTGCGGTTAGTTTCACGAAGTTGCTCTACGCCGTTAAAGACCTCAGTGAAAAGTGGCTGCCCAGTTGGTGGGCTCGCGAGCTTGTCTTGGGAGCGATCGTCGGAGTTGCCGGCTTGGCTTACCCGAGAACGCCACCAGCCATCTCGCCGGCGACGGAGCGCAACCTCGCATAAGGCCAACATCTGTTGCCGCCCCTGTTCGGCGTCGGTTACGACGTCGTCGATCATGCGATCCACTTAGAGACACGCATCACCATCCGAGTGGTGAGACGAGCCAGACGGTCAGTGACAAGTCCGTGGTACTGTCTCGCGACACGTTGGTCGCGGCGCTTTGCTGGTTACTGCCGCTCGCTTTTTTGAAGCCTCTGATGACAAGTGTCTCGCTGGGCGGTGGCGGGTCGGGAGGCATCTTTGCGCCGTCACTGTTCCTCGGAGCAACGACCGGTGCCAGCTTCGGGTTGATCTGTAACTATCTGTTTCCCGACGTCAGCGCGAATCCCACCGTGTACGCTATCGTTGGCATGGGGGCTGTGGTTGCCGGCACGACGCATGGCGTCTTGAGTGCGATTCTGATCTGCTACGAAATGACCGATGCACCGGGAATTATCTTGCCGATCATGTTCGCGGCAGGCCTCGCAAGTGTCATCGCGCGCGTGATCGATCCGGAAAGCATCTACCACAAGAAGCTAAGCCGACGCGGTGAGTCGATTGCACGCGGGCATGAGATGCATCATCTCGAACACATCATGGTTCGAGACGTCATGTTGCGGGAATTCCCCCGCGTCAATCAGCATGATGATGTGACAGAAATCATTCGCGTCGCACGCGCCCACCCAACGATCGAGAGTCTGCCAGTCATGAATAGCGAGGGGCGATTCGTGGGTGTCATTCGACCCGAGGATCTGCATCGCGTCTTGGACAGTGATGTGTCGCCGCAACTGGTTTACGCGGATGATATCACTCTGAAGGCACCGATTTCAGTCTCGCCAGATGAAAACCTGCTTGAGACCCTCCGCGACTTCGGCAGTCGAGATATCGAAACGCTGCAGTGGAGGTCGACTCCGACAATTCGCGGCATCTCGTCGGATTGCCTCTGCGTGCGGACGTCATGCGGCGTTACCGCGAAGAAATGCTCGCAGTCCGCTAGCCGAGTAGCTAGTGTCTGTCCGGAAATGCCTCCTCCACAGCATGCTCGCTTGCTCGGCGTCAACATTGGTCTGCTTGCGACGGGCGAGCCTTTCAAGCACACTAGGAACCTAAAGATTCTAGCCCACACCGTGATTTGCAGCTTGAGGGAGTTCTGGCTCATGCGTCTTCGTTTATTATCCGTGGCGGCATGTTGTCTTGGTGTCTGGAGCATGCCGTGCGCGGCAGCAGACGCAGCGAACAGTGCCGTTACCGATCTCGCTCAGGTTGACGGCGACTTCTATCTGCAAGGTGAGTATTTTGGGAACGTTAACTACGACTTCTTCGCTGCGCCGAACATGGGCTTGCAAGTTGTCGCGTTAGGCGACGGGCAATTCGATGCACGCCTGCTGCGAGGCGGCTTGCCGGGCGCAGGATGGGATCGCGGTTCGCATAACAAACTGAGCGGCACGCGATCCGGGTCGTATCTGTTACTGGAAGGCGATGATTATCAAATCGAGGTTACTCCTGCCGAGGCCGTCGTGCAGACTCCACAAAGAATCGAGCTCGCCCGGCTTCCAAAGATCCATCGGATCAGTACGACCCAGGGAGCCGCTCCGCCTCCTCGTGCCGTCGTGCTGTTTGACGGTACATCGACAGACCAACTCGATAACGGAAAGATCACGCCGAAAGGTTTGTTAGACGTCGGCGCGATGACGAAGATGCCGGTCGATGACTTTCGCTTGCACATCGAGTTCCGCACGCCGTATATGCCGAAGGCTCGGGGCCAAGGGCGTGGCAACAGCGGTGTGTACATTCAACAACGCTACGAAGTGCAAGTGCTCGACTCGTTCGGCTTGGAAGGAGTCGAGAATGAATGTGGCGGCTTGTACAAGCAAAAGCGGCCCGATGTGAATATGGCGTTGCCGCCGCTCTCGTGGCAAACGTACGACATCTACTTCACTGCCGTCCGTTGGAGTTCCGAAGGAAAGAAAGCCTCTAATGCCCGCATCACGGTGCTGCACAATGGCGAATCGATTCACAGCAATTACGATATCGTCACCAAGACGGGCGCTGGGAAACCAGAATCTGCCGAGTCGCGTCCGATCCTCTTTCAGAATCATCGCGATCCGGTTCGCTTCCGCAACATGTGGCTTGTGCCAACAGGAGTCGCCTCGCTGCAACAGGTCACCGACGCTCTGCCCGCTCCGTTCGGTGCTCCGCACGTGTTCTGGCACACGACGAGCTACTGTGCAAGCTGCGTCATGCTGCCGAACAGTTGCAACTGCTGCTGCAGACGCTGCCGATAGGGCAGGACCGATGTCGGCGAAGGGCAGGGGAGGGTGCTTGCCTAGCGCCGCTTGAGCACGACGAGGCACATGTCGTCGTCTTGTGGGCGGCCAGCCAAGTGCTTATGCACATCGTCCATCAAGGCTTGCCCGATTGCTTCGGGAGTCGCGTTTGCAGTCGCAACTTTCTCTCGCATACTCGCCACCGTGTACTGCTCACCCGCTTCGTTGGCCGCCTCGTCGATCCCGTCGGTGTATAGAATCAGGACGTCAGTGGGTTGAAGCGTAATGGTAATCTGCTGGTATTCAACCTCGTCCACGATGCCAAGCGGCAATCCAGCTTCGGCCTTACCGGGTTCCTCGAGAACTCCGTTGGAACAATACATCGGAAGCTTGTGGCCTGAGTTCACGATGGTGGCTTCGTGCGTGTTCGGATCGATCACCACCAAAATGTACGTGACGAATCGGTTCAGATTCAAGCGGCAGATCTTCCGGTTTAAGCTTGTTGTAGCTGTCGCTGGATCTGGCTCGATCGCGAGGCAGAAACGTGCTTCTGCCGAAAGCTTGGCCATCAGCATCGCAGCGGCGATACCGTGCCCAACAACGTCGGCAACGATCACTGCCAAGCGTCCGTCCGGCAGCTTGACGTAATCGTAATAGTCGCCGCCGATATGATTGGCAGCTTGATAAAAACTAAAGAACTCGTAGCCTGGAAAGTCAGGACCTTCGTTCGGCAGAAAGCCCTCTTGGACTTCGCGAGCCAATGTCAAATCGCGTTCGATCCCGCGTTTCTCGAGAGCCTCTTCGTGCAGCTTGGCGTTATCAATGGCGACCGATGCTTGTGCGGCCACGCTGATCAGCAACTCGAGGTCGTCTTCCCGGAAACGTTGACGCTGATCGAGCGTGTCGATTTGTAAAGTGCCGAACGCTTCTCCATCGAAATCGACCAACGGTACACACATCATCGATCGGATGCGGAAGTCCGCAATGCTCTGGCTCATTTCGAAACGAGCATCGCTGGCCGCATCGGCGGAGAGAATCGCTTCCTTTGTTTCCATCACTTGCTTCGCGATCGTTCGGCTGACGCGAATCGTCTCGTCGCTGTCTTCTCGACGTAGCTTCGTCCAGCGGGAGACCAGCGTCCCCGTCTCATCAAGCAGCCCGACGAAGCCGCGATCAGCTTGTAGAAAGATGCGGAACAAACCGTCCAGCAACTGAGGCAAAACCTTATCCAAAGAGACCGCTCGGCCAAGGCTCTGCATGATCTCAAGGAGTGCGTCGAGCTTGGCCTCCGCACTGGCGGCCAGCAAGGGACCGTTGATGCTCGACCGGACATCCAGCTTCGACATGATTGTCGAACCGGTGTCGGACGAATCTTCGTCGTCCACCATTACCGCTCGATAGCTGGAATCGTCGCCGTAAGACGAAGTTGAGGATGGCGGCTCAACTTCTTGGAACGTGAAGATGACGTCGCAAACCCGAATCTGGTCACCCTGTTCGAGCTGCTTCACGCCGTCAATGACGACTTCATTGACGAACGTGCCGTTGCGACTTTTGAGATCCTCGACCTTAAACTGCGTGCCGGCCGCGAGGATCTTGCAGTGGTATCGACTAACCGCGCCTACGTCGATGACCACGTCGCATTCCGGATGGCGACCGAGTACGCTCTCCGAGCGATCAAGCTCAAAGCGGCGGCCCGCCTGGGGGCCGTTGTTCGCGGTTAGAAAGGCCATCCGGCTTGGATCCTGGACCTGTACGACATCATTAGCGGCTTCAACACCACCTATAGGTACGAGTCAAACGTGGATTCTAGGTTGGCGGCGCGGCGATCGTCAACCGACAGCCGCGGTCCGGCCTAGTCGCTAAACCGTTATGTACGTAGATTAACAGTTCGTCCCCACGCCATTGCCGTTCTCGCTGCCGCAGAGTGTCACCTTGTCTCGGATTTTTCTCGCACTAGCCATCTTCGCCGTAGCACTGCTCGCTGCCAATTTGCTGGTCGGTCTAACGATCGGTGACTTTGGCGAGGCCTCGCGCGCCTACCAGCATTCGTTTCACCAATACGAGGCGCTGACGGACGCCTCCGCTCCGCGTACAGAGTTGGATGCGGCGAAGGTGTCGCGCGATGAGGCCATGTTCGCGCTGCGGACCCAACGAAGCGGGTTTTGGCTGCACATTTGGCTCGGCATCGCTGCCGCGTTAATGACGCTGCTAGTGAATTGCATCTCGTTCACGTACTTCATTGGCACGAACCGTTGGTCACGGGAAGTTGTCGATGCTTTCGGTCTGCCCGAGGAGTTGGCGAAACGCAGCCAAGCCCTCAAGAGAAAGACGTTTCCTTGGTCGATCATTGGGATCTCGTTGATCCTTGTGATGGCCAGCCTCGGCGCGGCCTGCGATCCGGCGACGCTTAACCCGGATGCCGCTGATTGGGTCGAGTATCATTGGGGCTTAGCCATGGTTGGAGTGGCAGTGATCGCGGCATGCTTCTTTTTTCAGGTCTCGACGATCGGAAAGAACTTCGAGCTGATCAACGAGATCCTGCAAGCGGCTGAAGCCGAACGGGAACGTCGCAAGCAGGCACGCGAGCAAGCAGAGTCGAGTACTGCCGCGGCCGAGTAAGTGGGAGGAGAAGGTGCGAGCGTGTGTCCAACGCGTGACCGAGGCGAGTGTCACGGTCGATGATCAAATCGTCGGACGGATCGCTCGAGGTCTGCTGGTGCTGCTCGGCGTCGGTCACGACGACTCCGACGATGATGCTCGGCAACTCGCCGACAAGATCTGTTGCCTACGAATCTTCGAAGACGAAGACAATAAGATGAACCGCTCGTTGGAAGATATCGCCGGGGCGTTACTCGTTGTCAGTCAATTCACGTTGTTCGGCGATTGTCGCAAAGGCCGCCGACCAAGTTTCACAAAGGCCGCTCCGCCTGAACGAGCCGATCAGCTCTATCAAACCTTCGTCGCCGCCGTTGGCGTTCGCGGTATCAAAGTGGAGACTGGACAGTTCCGCGCTCACATGGATGTCGCGCTCGTGAACGATGGGCCCGTTACGCTGTTGCTCGATAGCACGAAGCTCTTCTAGCTGGACAACGCCACTTTGAAAGAGGCTAGCATGTATAAGTCGCTTCCTGTCAGTCGTTTAGCCCGTTGCCGAAGGCGCGGTGATGCTGTTGCGATGCCTCGCCTTCGGCAACCGGGTTAAACCTATTTTCCGCAACCTGATTTTCTTTCAAAACTGAACTTACGCCATCTTGCCTGAGCTACCAAACTTATTACATGGATGGCACGTGGTATGGAAATCAAATCGATGTCGAAGGCTGTGCGTTTGGCGCGCTCGCGATTGTCGTGCCGCTGGTCGAACAAATGAAAGTCGCTGAGATGATTAATCAACATCTGCCGACTGATCCGCAAGCTGAGTTCGATCATGGCACCGTGCTCAGTCTTTTCCTCGCTGCGCGAATCTGTTCGCCGTGTGCGCTGGCCAACGTCGGCCAATGGGCGGCTGACTCCGCGGCCGACGTCGTCTGGGACATGCCGGTCGAGAAGATCAACGATGATCGATTGGGACGATCGCTCGATGCGTTCTTCGACCAACGCCATTCCATTCTCGCGTCGCTGGCTCTGGAAATCTCTGACCGCTTCGACGTGCCGCTCGACGAACTGCATTACGATCCCACGCACATTCTCTTTGAAGGCGTGTACGAACAAGCCGAGCCGCGGACCGGCGTCATCGACGGCGACGTGGTGCACAGCAACTCGGCGCTCGAAGCGGCTCACATCACCAAAGGCCGCGGCACCGACGACGCTCCCAAGGGTGCGCGGATGACGCATGTCGGGCTGTGCACCTTCGTCGATGAACTCGGTCCGCTGCCGCTGTTCGGCCACACGATCGACGGCAATCAAAACGGACGCACCGCCGTGCACGAACAACTGGCGTTGATCCAGAAACATCTGCAGCCGCTGGAGCTGACGATGATCTCCGACCGCGGCACGTTTTCGGTCGGCCATCTGTTGCGGCTGGGCGATGCGGGTTATCACGCCTTGTGTTCGGCGCCGTGGAACGATCTCCGCGAGTTGTTCGACGAGCAGTTCGAGCAAGTCACGTGGCGCGAAATGAGTTACCTTTCTCGTGAACAAGAGCGGCGACGCAACTCGGCCAGCGACTTGTCGCGGGAGCATTACGAGTTGGCATCGGTGCGTCATCGCTTGCGAGACGACGCCAGCGGCCGCGAAGTTGCTTGCCGCGTGATCTTCGTGTCAGCACGGCGGACCAAAAAGTGGTGCGGAAGAAACGCGAGCGGCAAATCGCACAACTCCGCGAAGGCTTGGCGCAGATCGAGCAGAGCGTCGCCGCCGGCCGCCGCAACACCGACGCGGAGTCGATCGCGTGGCGCGTGGCGAAGCTGTTCGGTGCGAAGAAGTCGGCTCGTTACTTCTCGTGGGAGATGAAACCGCTGACGAAATCGCAACGCGCGAAGCTGACCAAGCCGGGACGCGACTGCCGCTTGGCGACGCATCGTTTGGTGTGGCGTTTCGACGCGGCGG
This sequence comes from Planctomycetaceae bacterium, assembly GCA_002726245.1. Lineage (GTDB taxonomy): Bacteria > Planctomycetota > Planctomycetia > Pirellulales > Pirellulaceae > PBSM01. Next base: position 11,654 of record PBSM01000044.1, read on the forward strand.
CGCAGGAAGAAGACGAACAGTACGACGGCTATTCGGCGTTGGTCACGACCGTGCCGCGGACCAGCGTCGATGCGTTGTTCACGAAGTTGAAGGAGCAGAACCAAGTCGAACACGTCAACAGCCGCTTCAAAGGACCGCTGGCGGTTCGGCCGGTGTACTTGCATTCTCCGCGTCGTGTGGAGTCGCTGACGTTTGTGATGATGATCGCCTTGCTGCTGTACTTCCTGCTGCAGCGCCTCTATCGCCGCGCCGTGCCCGCGGCGGCTTCTTTGAAAGAGAAACGCACGACCGCCGAGACGTTATTGAAATCGTTTTGGAGTTACACAGTATTGCTTCATCGCCATCGCCTTGGCCGCATCATCCAGCCGACACTCTTAAAACCACTTCAACGCCAGATCCTTCAACGCTTACACTTTCCGACGCCCGCTCAACTGTTGAGTCGGCGCGTTCCCGCAGTCCCCGACTAACGCTCACCCGCGTCGCCAGTCGACCGAATTTGAAACGAAATAAGGGTGCGGAAAATCGGGTTAAACGACTTGATTGCAAGACCTTGCAGATGCTATCACGCTTCAAAGTGGCGTTGTCCAATTAGTACCTACCGCCAGAGACTCTCGACTTCGTCGCCCGTATCTTCTAACAGCTCGCGAGCGGTGTGCTTCGCTTCGTGACGATGCTCCGAAAACTTGTCCATCACGACGGGATCATAGAAAGCGACGATCGACAACAGAATCAACTTCCCATAAGTCGAAATGTTCGCCCATGTCTTGCCGCTCCATAACTTGAGCGCCGTCCCAAACGACTTCTTGAAGTACAAACGGCCTCGGCGAATGTCGATCGACCACAGTTCGTCCAGGACAAGATGCGAGAGGAAGCCGACGAGGACGGCAGCAGCTTTGTAAGTCCGCAGCGTCATGTCTTCGCAGGAGCAGACCAGGAACGCCAACAAGCCGGCCGTTGCCGCGGCCGGCAGACTGTGCCACATGCCACGATGCACCGTGTAACGCCTGAAGATCTCCGCGACTCCAAAACGGATCGCAAAGTACAACACTCCTCCAGCCAGCACCATCATCTCGTGCGTCATACGGAGGTGTTGAAAGCGATCTATCATCAGCAATGGCACAACGGCCGCCGCCAGCGACATCGTCTCGCGAACCGGCACTCCCGAGTCGCTGTCCAAATCAGGCAACATCCCAGCCACGCCGCACAAACCGGCCGACAACGCGCACGTTTCGATCGGCAGTTGCAGGCCAACATAGCCCGCGATGCCGTAACCGACACCGATGACGCTGCTGGTGGAGATGTGTGTGCGAAAGTCTGCCATCCGAGGTCCGAGCGGAAAATCCTGAATTGGGGCGGAGGAGTATAATCACTTGCCACGCCGCAACGAAGGGCATTCCTATTGGGCTTGGCTCGTGGGATAGGCTTCGGATACAGTTTCGTCCCGCGTGCCGGCGGTGATGCCCTAAACGAGATGCAGCGAGGCCGATCCGATCCACCCTTCAATCCCCTGCTTTGCCCCCGATGAAATATGGAAGTCTATGACATCATCATGATCGTGCTCTTGGTCGGCACGATGATCTTTGGCGCGTACAAGGGACTCGCTTGGCAAGTCGCCTCGCTCGGTGCCATCATTGCTAGCTGCTTCGTCACGATTCGTTTTCAAGCACCGTTAGCGGCCGTGATAAAGACGAACGCGCCTTGGAACACTTTCTTGGCGATGCTGATACTGTACGTGGGTACATCGCTAGTGATCTGGATTGCGTTTCGATTCGTTTCGGACTTCATCGATCGCTTGAAGCTGAAAGAGTTCGATCGTCAGCTCGGAGCCGTCCTGGGTTTGGCGAAAGGCGTGTTGCTGTGCATGATTGTCACGCTGTTCGCCGTCACGCTGCTTGGCGAGGCCCAACGTCGCAGCATCATCCACTCGTACTCCGGCTATTACATCGCGAAGCTGTTGGACAGATCGCACACCATGCTGCCGCCGCAAGTCCACGAAGTCCTGGATCCCTATATCCACTCGCTGGACCAGCGGCTCGGTGAGCACGACCGCACGGCGCACGACGAGCCGGCTGCGACGAGCGATCCCAATCTGTTTCCCGTCGAGGAGCTACTTCAAGCCTTCGATCGAAACAAAGACGATCGCGGCGCCAGACGCTAGGCATTGTAAGAACACATGTAGGATGGACGCCCTCGTCCGTCGAGAAGCCGTCCGTCCTACACATCGCGAGAATGCTCGTCTAACACGCCCGCCGATCCATCACGACCCGAACGTCGCCGCATGGCACGTTCGTGCGGCCTGAACGATCTCTCGCGTTCGGTGTTTGGTACAGGGGCAGGTGAATCGCTCAAAACGCCAAACGCTAAGAATCCCGGAGAAAACCGGAGCAACAACCGAACATAAGAAACATTATCGGACGTTGGACTCTGACGGTTTTTCGAGGCACAGACTCGTAGCCCTGCGGCTTCGTCCGTTTCACACGGTCGCTTCTGCCGCTGATTCACCTGACTCCAGAAAGACCCCCATGCGGCGGAACTTATCGTAGCGCTGTTGAAGCAGGTCATCGACTGGGATGGTTGAGAGTTCGTTGAGCGTTTTTATCAGATACATCTTCACACGTGAAGCCATCTGGTGATGGTCTCGGTGGGCTCCGCCAAGCGGTTCGGCGATGATGTCATCGACGACGCCGAGCTTCTTCAAGTGGTCCGACGTGAACCGGAGAGCCTCGGCCGCTTTCGATGCGTATTCGTGGCTCTTCCAGATGATGCCGGCACAGCCTTCGGGACTGATCACGGAATAGTACGCATGCTGTAGGACGGCCACACGGTCGCCGACACCAATGCCCAACGCACCGCCACTGCCGCCTTCACCGATCACAACGCAGATGATCAGTGTCTTCAGCCGCGACATCGCGTACATGTTCTCGGCGATGACTTGTGCTTGGCCTCGCTCTTCGGCTCCGATTCCAGGATAAGCGCCCGGCGTGTCGATCAAGCAGATGATGGGCAGCCCGTACTTGGCAGCCATGCGCATCTTGCCCATCGCTTTGCGATAGCCTTCGGGATGCGAGCAACCGAAGTAGCAGGCACTTTTCTCTTTGTAGGTACGGCCTTTCTCGTGACCGACGATCATGACTTTGAATTGGTCGAGCTTTGCAAAGCCCGTTCGAATTGCCTGGTCGTCGCCGAAGTGCTTGTCGCCGTGTAGCTCGACAAACTCGTCAAAGGCCAACGACAGATAATCGACCGTATGCGGCCGGCTCTTGTGACGCGCGACTTGCACCGTTTGCCAGGGACTGAGATCGGAATAAACCTGCTTGGTCAGATCGGCGATCTCTCGACGGAGGCCGCGGACTTCGTCTTCCACTTCGGTGGTCTTCTCGGACTGCTCGTCCAATTCGCGCAGACGGCAATGCAGATCGTAGATCGGCTGTTCAAACTCAAAGCCAGGTCCTGGCGCATCCATCTTCTAAGTCTCGCTTTTCGACTACTCGCTGGATTCTTGACTCGCTTCGGGCTCCGGAAGCTTCGGCAGCACCTTCAGCGGCTTGAGCGATTTCAATTCCTTCACGACATCGATCATGCGCTGTGGACGATTCTCTGCTTTCTTCGAGAGCATGCGTCGGATCAAGTCATTCATTTCCGACGTGACATCTTCGTTATAGACAATCGCGGACGGGATGCCCGCCGTCAGATGTCTCTGTAACAGGTCGTTAGGATTGTCCCCGACATAGGGCGGCTTGCCGGTGAGGAGTTCGTAATAAACACATCCCAAGGCGTAGATGTCCGAACGCCCGTCAACCGGCTGCCCACGGATCTGCTCGGGCGACATGTAACTTCGCGTGCCGCGGATTACCTTGGCCTTGCCAAACATCCGCCCTAACATCCCTTTGGCGGCTTTGCGAGCGATCGTAAAGTCGATCAGCTTAATCTCGCCGTCTTCGTTCAAGAGGAAGTTGTCCGGTTTCACATCGCAATGCACCCAACCTTTCTCGTGCATATGGCCGAGCGCCATCGCGGCTTGTTGGGCAATCTTTGCCGAATGCCAGTGAACATGCGCAAGGTTCTCTCGCATCGCTTGTTTGATGTTCAGTACCGAGAAGACATCGAGCACGATGTAAGCGATCTTGCCTTCGGTATTAAACTCGTGGATACGAATGATGCTGGGATGATCCAGGCCGCCCGCGACATCGAACTCGTGCTTGAGATACGCGGTTTCGTCCTTGTCTCCCCATTGATCCGGACGTAGGACCTTGAGAACAAAGCGATCCTTCTGATCTCGAATGGCCTCCCAGATCTGGCAGGCATTGCCCGAACGAATGAACTTAGCCAGGCGATACGGTCCGAGAAAGTCAGGGAGTTTCGACACGTGTTCTCAAGACTGGTATTAGAAAGGGTCGTTTTGGTGGATCGGCTTAAACTGACCAGTGTAGATTAAGGCCATTGTTAGCGGAAGAGCGGCGAGAAAGTTGCCGGCGGCGCAAAGGTTGCCCCGCGCCAAGTCGCGTTCCCTACAATGAGAGCATGAACCAAGAACGCTGTCCCAACTGCCGTTCGTCGCGGTCCTCGAACGACGAGACTTGTGAACACTGCGGTTGGGTGCCTTTGCGTGCAACGGAATTGCTCTTCGTAGAACGCGACCAGGTTGTCTGTCCACGTTGTTCGAAGCCGCGTCCTGCTGCAGCCAACACATGCCCAAACTGCGGAGCACAGCACCTTCTCGAAGAGCTCTCGCAGAACGCACGAAACTTTCATATCTCGAAGCTGTTGTGGGTCACTGCGCTGGTTGGAGTTTGTTTGGCGATTTACCGCATTACGCCTTTTTTGGGTATCCCTGCGTTCATGATCGCGGGATGTGCAACGCTGCGTGTCGCGCTGCTGCTCGAAGAACGCAAGAAGCATCGCTACTCGGTGAAGACGCGAGACATGTTGCGACTATTCGGCGGAAGTGTTGGCGGCATCCTCGCGGCTCTGTTTGCTTTTGGTGGTAGCTGGTTTGCCCTCAGTATCTTTGGCGTCGGAGTTGCAACTGCCGCTTCGCAATCGTTTGAGGTGTTCATTGCGTTGGTTGCGATTCTGTTAGCGGCAACGCATGTGCCCGCAAACATATGGGCGTGGAAAAGTCTTGGCTTGCGGCCGTGTTTGACGGGTGTCTTCGTTGCGGTTGCCGGCGGAAGCTTCGTTGCTGTTCTGTGGGGACCAGGGCTCGGTCGTTGGCTGATCCTCTTACCCTTGCTGTCCGCGCTACTCGGCTCTTCGCTCTTGGCATGTCGTCGAGGCGGAGGCGCGCGAGCGATGGCGTACGTGGTTGGGCATTCGTCCGGGCTCGTTTTAGTCGGCGTCGTCGGGATTGCTCTGAACGGCGTGTCGCGGCGTTACGATTTCGCCGAAGCTTTCGTAGCCTCCGGTTTCATCCTGCTTCCAACGCTGGCTGCCGGCGCAACGCTCCGAGGCTTGTGGAGTTGGGACAGCGCGTTTCCCACCACGATTTTTCACCGCCGACCCTTGACAAGCCCGCTCCGCATGAAGGCCAACCTGCAACGAACGTGAAGCCGACAGAAGGTTCAAGCGGCAATGATGTTGTCATCATCAATGACAATCGCGGCGACGACGGCCCTACGAACGCGGACCGTCAAGCAGCTTCTGATACAGCTTCCGCAACTCCGCCGTCATGTGCTGATGGCGAAACTGTTCGGTGAAGCGGCGTTGGCCTTCCTGACCAAGCCGCAGCCGTAGCTCGGAATCCTGCGTCAACTTGCCCATCGCATCCGCGAGCGGTTTGATCGACTTGGGCTCTAAGAGGAATCCTGTCTCGTTGTTGATGACCACTTCCCTCGCCCCATCCACGTCGTAACTAATGGCCGGCTTGCCTGCGATCAACGCCTGTGGCAACGCTCGCGCCAGTCCTTCGCGCAGGCTTGCGTGTACTAACACATCCATCGCGCCAACCAACTCGGGAATCTTAGCCGGAGGAACCAGCCCCGTGAAGTGGACGTGCTCTTCCAGCCCGGCTTCGTAGATCGCCTCGTCAAGCGACTCGCGCAAGATGCCGTCACCAACGAACAGGAACCTGACGTTCGGACACTGCTTCGCCACCTTGGCCGCCGCCGCCACAACGTACTCGTGTCCCTTGAGGTGAAACAGTCGAGCGATCTTGCCGATGACGACGTGATCGGGCGCGAAGCCGAGTTGTTCGCGAACCCGTTGTCGATGTTGGGCGGACTGCAAGAAGGGTTCGACATCTATGCCGCTGTAGACGGTCGTGAACTTCTCACGCGGCGCAACGTTAGCGTTAACCATCAAGTCCGTCATCGCATCAGCCACGCTGACCAAACCGTGACACCGCTTTGCCGCATACTGTTCGCAACGCCGAAACAACGCGCGCGCCCCCCTGCCCTGATACGGATGAAACGGCGCGCCGTGAACCGTGTGAAGTACGGCCGGAACGCGAAGAGAAGTCGCAGCGAGCCGTCCCAGGAAACCGCCTTTCGCGCTATGAGTATGAACAACATCCGGCTTGAAGTCTCGCAGGAGCTGCTTGATAGCAAAGTAGCTTCGTGTGTCGCGCCACGGATGAATCGCTCGGCGCAAACTTGGAACGTACTCTACGGCGAAGTCGCCCCCCTGCCCTTGCGATAACAAGTCGCCTTCAGGTCCGAGCGCCGGCCCGCTGATCAACAACACATCGTCGCCATGCTCGCTGCTCAAATCCTGACACGTAAACAGTGTGTTCTCTTGCGCGCCGCCTACGATCATGCGAGTGATAACGTGTGCGATTCGCATGGATCAGCTCGCGTCGTCGGCGTAATTGACTTTCAAGAGATACAGTCCTTGCGGAGGTGCTGTCGGACCTGCGATTGCACGATCCTTCGCGGCGAGGACGTCGGCTGCGAATGTGATCGGCTCCTTGCCTCGTCCGATCTGCACGAGCGTGCCGACGATGTTGCGAACCATGTTGTACAGGAAGCCGCTGGCTTCGACTTCGATCACGATGCGCTCGCCGTTCTCGAACTGACGCCGTTCGACTTGGAGGTCATAAACCTCGCGCACCGTTGTGACTCGTGGTGACCCTGCTGTCTCGTAGCCTTTGAAGTCGTGTTCGCCGAGCAACGCCGGAGCGGCCTCGCGCATCGCGTTGTCATTCAGACGGTGCCAGACTTGCCAAACCGAGTTTCTCGAAAAGACATCGCGAACCGAATTGTCGTACAAGAGATAGCGATACCTTTTGGAGGTCGAGTCGAGGATCGGGTTAAAGCCCTCGCGAACTTCAACTACTTCCTTTACGGCCAGATCGCGAGGTGTGTTCGCATTCAACGCTCGCAGCAACACGTCCGTTGCCAAGTCTGACTCGGTCGCCCAACCGACTACTTGTCCGATCGCGTGGACTCCGGTGTCGGTTCGTCCGCTGGCCGAAACACGAGTCTCTTCGCCGGTGACGGCTCTGATCGCGGCCTCGAATTCACCTTGAACGGTACGCTGCTTGGGCTGCCACTGCCAGCCGAAGAAATCGGCGCCATCGTAAGCGACTATCAACTTGAGGTAACGCATGCAGTGTGCAGGGCAGGTTTGCAACCTGCCACTTCATCGATTGATCCGAACTGGCAGTTTGCAAACCTGCCCCACAACAACTCACGCCGTTACCTGACTGCCAACGAGCAACTCCGCGATCTGAACTGCGTTTGTCGCGGCACCCTTGCGGAGATTATCACTAACGCACCAGAAGGCGAGTCCATTGTCGCACGACAAGTCTTCACGAATGCGACCGATGAAGACATCGTCTTTGCCGCTCGATTGCAGCGGCATCGGATACGTCCCGTTGGCAAGGTCATCCATTACCGTGATGCCTGGAAACGCATCGAACAGTTCGCGTGCTTCTTGAACCGACAGCTTACGCTCTGTTTCGACAAGGATGCTTTCGCTGTGACAGTTCGTCACGCCGGCGCGCACGCAAGTTGGGCAGACACGAATCGAATCATCGTTGAGAATCTTGTGCGTCTCCCAAACCATCTTCATTTCTTCCGATGTGTAGCCTTCGTGCTTCGCGCTGCCGATCTGAGGGATCAAGTTGAATGCAATGGGATGAGAAAAAGCCTGGTACTCGTAGGCTTCACCTGCCAACGCCGCGCGGCTTCCTTCTTCCAAGTCTTTCTCACCTGCAACGCCGGCACCGCTGGTCGCTTGATAGGTGCTAACGATCACACGCTTGATCTTCGCTGCATCGTGCAGCGGCTTCATTGCCACAACCATCTGCGTCGTGGAGCAATTGGGGCTAGCGATAATGCCTGCATGCTTTTCGATCGCCTCCGGATTCACTTCCGGGACAACCAGTGGAACGTTTTCCTTCATACGCCAATAGCCACTCTCGTCCACAACGACCGCGCCACGTTCGACAGCCCATGGGGCGAACTCGGCGGATGTCTCGTCGGGCGTGCTCGCGATTACAAGTCCAACGCCATCGAATGATTCGGGGCGGAGCTCTTCGACGGTATGCTCAGTGCCTTTGAACGTGATCGTTTTGCCAGCGGAACGTGCGGATGCGAGGAACTTGATTGTCTGGAAGGGGAAATCTCGCTCTTCAAACAATTGGCGAACAATACTTCCCACCGCGCCGGTCGCACCGACGAGCGCCACGTTCTCGTACACGAGTCTCTCCTCCGTTGAAGGCACAGCTTTCGCTGTAGATTGACGAGCCGAACACTCGGCGAATGCCTGAGTATATTCGCACCGGGTTTGACTTCAAAGGACGGACTTCAGGGGGCCGGGAAGGTTCACGTACTCCCCTACCCTGCCCCGTCGGTTAGGATCGGCCTTTTGCGGTTGAGGCGCGCAGTCCGTTTCTCTGGATCGCCTGTCTCGTCGGCCCGCGGCCACTGTTCTTGGAGATCCGGGAACGTTTCTTCAACCGGCTCCCGTGGAGGTCCTAATGTCACGCGGGCGCGCAGCAAGTGACTCGGCCCTGGATTCGGCGCGAAGAACGCGTAGCCGTGATTCAAGAACGCGACGTCAATGTAGGGGCGAAACGTCCACATCAGGAAGTCGGCAACAGGAGAAGTCCCGGCCGGGCCGGACGTCTGCAACGAGAACGGCGGAATAAAGATGGCGGTAATATGAACGAGCAGCAAAAGGCTAATCCCAATCTGCCAGCGAAGACGGATCGGGGACGGCTCGGCCTTCTTGCCTGTGTACTACGGGTTAGACATCGTCTTGAAGTTGTGATTCGGTTCAAACAGTTTCCCGCAGAACCAATCGACAACCGCGCGGTTGGTGAAGGAGCGAATCTAGACCGTCGAAGATCGGTTTAAGCAAAAGAAAGACCCCCGCGACGCTTGTGCGCGACGCGAGGGTCTGAATGGTTAAACGCGTTGTATCGATTCGTTTAGCGAACCGAAGCAACCTGCGGGGTGTCGAAATCGAACGACAACTCTTGGTCGTCGCCCGCTCGAAGCGTGATCGTCTTCTCGCGAGTCAGCGTCTTGCCGTCGCGATCAACGGTTACGCGCACCGTATAGTTGTCCCACGATTGGCCAGCAGCCAGTTTCGTGGTGGTGAATTCACGAGCGTCACCCGTGCTGCTCGTCTCGTTGCCAGCGAGGTAAACCTTGGCATCCGCGGGAACGAGCACCTTAACGGTCGTCGCCGGGACGGCTTGGGCCGCGGCAAGATCAAAGTTCACACGAGAAGTTTGGCCAGCACGCAGGCTGACGATCTTCGTAGCTTCGACGGTCTTGCCGTCCCGCTCAACTTCCGCACGAACTTCGTAGGTGTAGTTGAAGCCACCTTGCAGCCCACGAGAGACGTAGCTTCGCTCGCTGCCGGTGCTGGTCGTGGCCATTCCGTTAACGAAGACGCGTGCTTCGGCGGGAACGCTAACTGTGAGAGTTGCGTTACCGCTGATGCCGGCTTGATCGCCGCCAACGGGCGCGGGTGTTGCTGGAGCTGGATCGGGATCGGACGGAGCTTCGCTGACACCGCCCTTCTGGACACCACCTTGGACCGGCGACGAGTAATAGACCTTGCCGCTCTGAATAGGCGACGAATAAATCACTTTGCCACCGCTTGAGCCGCCACTGGAACCATGACTGCTGTACCAGCCACCACTTGAGTGATGATAGGCGCGACGGAGAGTCCTGTTGTGGTGCCAACGTGCTAGCAAGCCACCGTGGCTGCCGTAGGAACCGTGTGAGCCATAGCTACCACCCGATGAGCCGTGCGAGCCGTGACTTCCCCAGCCGTGATGACTCCTGACGACACCATAACCACCCGAGCTTCCACCGCTGGAGCCGTGACTTCCGTAAGAACCACCGCTTGAGCCATAGGAACCGTACGATCCCCAGCCCGCGTGCGATTCCGACGCGCCAACAATCAAAGCAATCGCACAAAAAACCGCGCCAGTCGCCACCATCCTCAAACTTGACCGTTTCATCAGAGTTGTTCCTCTTTGCTCAACTGGAACTGTGGTTATCGACAATGGAGTTAATCTCTCCCGTGAACCTTAACCAACATACCACCAAGATTACGCAATTCAAGAAGTGTACGTAGATTTTTACGATTAGGAGGGATATAGCCGGTGGAAAGGCACCAATCAGGCGGGTTTGGGCCTTGACGAGGAGCTGGCAGATGTGGGCTGCCGCAATCCCGAGGAAGTTTCAGCGTCACCACCTCACTAAACTCTTGAACAGCGGGCGATTGCCGGCGGCGGTCACGCGACAATCTCAGCGTCCCTTAGCGGTTTGAACTCCCTGCCGTCTTCCCGCCACGGCGGAGTTGGGAAGGAACTGCGAATGAAGGGTCTCTCCAGAAACCGGCTGCGAGTCTCCGAGAGACTCGCCTGCGTGAGTTACGAAGCGGCTGCGGTCTTTGCATACTTGCCGCCAAAGTACAGCAGCGGCTCGCCATCTTCCGAAGCTTCCCCCGCAACGATCTCACCGATGAAGATGTCGTGATCGCCGCCGGGTAGGATCTCTTTCAACTTGCAATCGACCCAACCAAGCGAGTCGTTCAGGATCGGCGAGCCCGTCTCGGCGGTCTTCGTGTCGAGATCGGAAAAATCCTTTGGGCCTTTGAAGGCGAAGCGGTCTGAGATCTCCTGTTGGTCGGCCGCCAGAATGTTTAACGCGTAGCAGCCGCCTTCCTTGAACTTGGCGTGCGACTGGCCGTCCTTTTGAATGCAAAGGATAACGAGCGGCGGATAGAGCGAGAGGGATGTCACCGCGTTGGCCGTCATGCCCCAGGTTTCGTCGCCGACCTTCGTACTAGCGACCGTGACACCGGTTGCAAACCTGCCGAGGATGCGTCGTTGTTCTTTGGGATCGAGTGCCACGGTTGTCTCCTCCTGGCGGGCGTGTTGCACAGTTCGTCAAGTGATAATCAAGCTTCCGTCGTCTCGGAAATCAAAGGCACCCCAAGCAACCTCCCAGAGATACCCATCCGGATCAGAGAAGTACCCGCTGTAACCACCCCAAAAGACATCCTGCGCTCGCTTTTCGATCTTTCCGCCGGCACGCTCGGCCAGCTTCAGAATTGTCTCAACTTCTTCTTTGGTCCGGACATTGTGGGCAAGCGTGATTCCAGTAAACGTAGTCCGTTGAACAACGAATTCTTCGGAGACATCTTTCGCCAACTCCTCGTAAGGACTGCACTTTAGGGGATCACGCGGCGAGGGCAATCAGGTCCTGGAAGAGCATCGACAATTTGCGGTGTTTGGGGCCGTGAGGCAGAGCGGC
>PBSM01000045.1 GCA_002726245.1 Planctomycetaceae bacterium
GTGGCGTAAGCTTCCAGCTTGCGATAATGCGGGTTCGCAAGCTGGAAGCTTACGCCACTTATTTCTCGAACGATCCTAAAGATGTTGGTAAGGAGAAGCTCGGCGAGATGGACCTACAGAGAATATGAATCCGATCCTCATCAGTATGATTAGCGGCGTTTGTATTGGCGGCGCCGTGTTCGCCAGTCAAGCCAACTACTCCGCTGCGATTGATATGATCGAAGCGGACCTGATCGAGCGGCTTCGCGCGCTGAGGACGACTTCAAACTACCTTCGACGCTGGATCAACGCCTGGCTAGTGATCGTTGCGGCAGTCTTCTTGATCATTTGGCTAGGCTTCGACGCCTTCCCGATCGCGGCACCAACAGCGCTCTTCATGTGCGCCGGCCCTTGGTACGTCGTTCGCCGCGCCGCACAAGCACGCCGCCAAAAGATCGAAGACCAACTCGCGGACGCGATGGTGATGTTCTCCAGCGGGATTCGAGCAGGGCTATCGATTCCACAAGCACTCGAACTGCTGGCCTTCGAATGTCCGAAACCGATTTGTCAGGAGTTCCATCAGATGGCTGGCGAGTACAAGCTTGGCAAGCCGTTAGAACGGACCTTGACCGAGGCGAAGGAGCGGCTTAAGAGTGAGAACTTCATTCTCTTCGCGGCCGCTTTGCTTGCCAGCCGAGAGAGTGGCGGGCGGTTGAACGAAACAGTCGAACGCATTTCGCAATCGGTCATGGAACTGCAGCGTCTGGAACGCAAAGTCCACTCCGAAACGGCTCAGGCTCGCAAATCAGCCGTCTATATGGCGGTCGTGCCGCTGCTGTTGTTAATCGTTTATGCTTTTGTTGACCCGCAAAACACAGAGAGGTTGTTCACGACACTCCCCGGGCAGATGATCCTGTCGGCGGCGATGATCTTGAATCTCGTCGCCTACTTGTGGGCTTTGAAGATCCTGAGCTCAGATATATGATGCCGTACCTACTAGCCGAATCCGATCCCTTCGCACTCGCTGGTTGTTTCGCAATCGGTCTGTTCACTGCGTTGAGTGCGTGGTGGTTGATCGCGGCGCTGACGACCGAAGATGTCGAGCAGGATGCCGAGTGGCGTTACGACGTGAGTCGGCTCAATGCACTTCGGCGACTCGATCCGGTCTTCCGGCTGTTCCAGCCCGTGATTCAATTCTTCGCCAAGTTGAATCGGGCTGCCTTTCGTCAGCAACTCCCGGAGATCTATCGCGAAATTCAGGCGGCAGGATTGCCAAGGTTCTGGCTGCCGGAAGAATACCTCGGCCGCTGCGAACTACTCGCGTTGTGCATGGCTCCCGCGTATATCTATGGTTGCCTGACGTTCATGGGAATGGCAGGGCTTGTGTCGGCGTTGATGCTGACCATCGTCACGGCTTGGCTGTTGCGTCGGAATCTGACTCGCCAAGCAGAACGCCGCCTGGTGATGATCAAACGGCGGTTGCCGTTCTTCCTGGATCTGTTGACACTGCTGATGGAAGCGGGGGCGAGTTTTTTGGACTCTTTGAAGCAAGGGGTCCGCGAATTCGAGGGACACCCCATTTCCGTAGAGTTTGGTCGGGTTCTGACCGACATGAACATGGGTAAAGCCCGTACGGAAGCATTCGAAAATCTGCGCCAGCGGCTCAACGACGACGAGATGGGCAGCATTGTTGGTTCTATAATTCAAAGTGAGGAGTTGGGAACACCGCTTTCCAACATCTTCCGGACCCAGTCCGATTTGCTTCGCGTTAAGCGGAGCCAACGTGCCGAGACCATTGCGGGCGAGGCGGGAGTGAACATGCTGCTGCCGGGAGTCCTCGTGATGGCGGCTGCGGTCTTGATCATCCTGGGTCCGTTCGCATTGAATTATCTGATGTTTGGAGTGGAGTTTTGAAGAGGTCATTGGTCATGAGGTCATTAGTCATTGGGAAGAGAAGACCAGTGACCAGTGACTAATGACTAATGAGACTAATGAGACTAATGACTAATGACTATTTCCGTTAACTGCCCGCAATGCTCTCAGACACTTGTCGCCCCCGACGAACTCGTCGGGAAGCTGGCTGCGTGTCCGGGTTGCAGCGCGCAGTTTCCGATTACGAATGGAGCGACTGGGTCGGCGGCAACACCTCCGCCTCCGCCTCCCGGTCCTAATCAGGGCGGAATGCAGTCTCAAACAGAGTCAGTGAATGTTGCGTCGGCAATGATGCCGCCGCCATCTCCTTCGGCCTCGCCGGTGAGAACATCGTCCGTCGCAGATACGTCCGCATCGCCAGCGGCTCCATCGATTCAACGCGCTCCCATCGAAGCGTACGCTCCGCCAACGAAGTCATCACCAAAACCTGCCGCTCCCGAACACGAATCGCAAACACCAATGCCAACGAAGGCCAGCCAGGCTGCTCAACCGCCAACGTCTCCGGCACTGCGAGCGAGAGCGCCCGTCCAGCGAGCTGCGAAAGCGGCTCGCTTCATTGCGGCTGCATCGACGGACACGGCGATCCAATTAGGTCAGGATGGACAGTTGCCATCCTTGGTGCTGGAAGAGGGAAGAGCGAAGGAGACGGACGACGAATCACAGAAGTCCAGCCCATACCTTTTGGTAGCGGCCTTGTGCATCAGCCTGGGCGGTTCTGTTGCCATGCTGCTGATTGATACGGAAGTGCAACGTTCCGAAGGACAAGACAAACCGCAAGCTCGCGAGCTGATCGAACGCCATTATATCTCTCAGCCGGGCCAGATTCTCTCTGAACCGTATCAAGACGAGCTACGAGCCGCGTTGCAGGCTCACAACCAGGGCGATTATGCTACCGAGCGGCGGCATTACCGGGACGTGATTGAACGGTTAAAGGCGGAAAACAATAACGAACTCAAAGGACTGACGGGCCAAGTCCGCGCGGCTCAGCCACCCAATGACGAGCATCTTGAGAAACAGTTAGCAACTTTGTTGCGCGACGACTGACCCGAGCAACTCCTGCCACACATCGTGACGACATGCAAACCCATTTATTCACCCGCACTTTCAGCCGCGGAGCGGCGACAGATAGTAGCCTGGGGCGTAAGCCCCAGGTAGGTGAGCAACCATCACCGAAGCCCCGGAGGGGCGACATCGATGATTGCATGCTACGGGCCATGCCGCCCCTTCGGGGCTCTGGTTGTGTTTCGGCACACGTTCCTGGGGCTCACGCCCCAGGCTACTGTATGTTGTCCCTACGGGACTCCAGAAGATGCGGGTAAGGACAAGCATGCGAACGTCCGGCCGTTACGAGATCCTCGAATCGATTGCCAGTGGCGATTTCGCCACGGTCTATCGTGGTCGCGATCATGAATTGAGCCGCGACGTCGCGATCAAACAGATTCATCAACAATACCTCGACGATCCGCAACAGTTAGAGCGCTACTGGCAGGAAGCACAGCTACTCGCTGCGCTGCAGAATCCGCACATCATGACGATCTATGACGTCGTGCGCGAGCGAGGCTGGTTGATTCTTGAATTGGCGAACGGCTCCTTGCCGCAACTGCTGGAAGGTCGCGGCATCGACCTCAAAGATCTTCGGCTCACGTTGACGTATACGCTTCACGGCCTGAAAGCGATGCACGGAGCAGGGATCGTGCATGGAGACATCAAGCCCGGCAATCTGCTCGTCGATCGCAATCAACGCGTCAAGCTTGGCGACTTTGGAATTGCGCGACGGCTGCAAGGAGACGATGGGAGCGTCGTCAAGGGAACGACCAAGTACATCGCCCCTGAAGTTGTTTCCGATCAGTTCGGCCCCGTCGGTCCGCACAGCGATCTGTATTCGCTCGGATTCACGGCGTATGAGCTGATGTGCGGCGAGCACTTCGAGACGCTCTTCCCCGGCCTGAACATGTATGGTCGCGACAAGCAGATCGCGTGGATGATGTGGCATTCGGCTGCAGATCGCCGCGTCCCGGATGTAACGCGAGTGCTGGAAGGTGTCCCGCAGGATCTGGCACACGTCGTGCAGCGTCTGGTTGAGAAAGATCCGGGCAAGCGTTACCGCACGGCGGACGAAGTGCTCGCGGATCTGAGCGTCGAAGGCGAAGCTCCGCCAAGTCTGGACGATCCAGATGAGGAAGAAGCTGCTGCAGCCGAGGCGAGCAAGGCGAAACGCAAGCGCTCGGTGGTCATCGCGGCAGCTTCGTGCAGCATTGTCTTGAGCGTGGCCATGTTGTTCGTGCCAAACTCTGTGGAACCGAACAGTAGGGGCGGAAAAAAGGGCGCGACGCAGGTCGTGCTGCAGCCGGGCGAGGGAGAGATCGTCGAGATCGATCCGGAACGTAATCGTTTCTTCATCGATATCGGCGACGGTGGGCCGCCACCAGTTGTGACGGTGGATCCGCGGTCGGACCGCATCTTTCTAAACGACGAACGCGCGGCCTTTGGAGACTTGCTGAAAGAGGACCAGGTCCGCGTCGATTATCTCTCCGGAGCATCGGGTGCATTCAAAGAGATATACGCCGTGCGCGAGCTATCGACCCAAGATGTCGGTCAACTCGCTTCACTCGACACGACAACACCGGCGGTCGAAGTAACACTTGCAGACGGCTCAACGGTAACGGCTGTCATCAACGACGTCACCAAGTGCTTCCTAAACGGTCAGTCGGTCGCGCCAGTCGAGCTCAAATCAGAAGACCGAATCACACTCGAACATCAAGCCAATAAAGATGGTGGGCGAACAGCTCTCAAGGTGGACGCCTTGCGTACGCTGTCCCTGACGGGTGTCTTCGTCTCTGCCGCGGATGGTGAAGTCACTGTTCAGAGTACCGAGGAGGCGAGTGAGACGGATCAGGTCTTCACACTGGCGGCCGAATGCCGTGTCTCGCTAAATGGCCGTTCGAGCGACGAGACGGGCCGCCCGCTATCGACTTACGACTTGCGAGCCAACGACCGGGTGACGATTGCTTATGACGTAAGCGTGCAACAGATCGAAGCGGTTAGGGATGTGACGGAGACGGGCATCGTTAGCGAGATCGACTACGCCAAGCGCACGTTCATGACAGAGCCCGCGGGAGACGAGGTTGCCAAGAACTATATCGTTGCCGCGGGCTGCACGTTGCTCGCCAAGGACGTTTCGGTGGACCTGTACTTTCTGCGCGTGGGCGATCGAGTCGTTGTGGAGCGAAAGTCGCCTGATCCGGAAGACCGCGAGGTGGCCCAAGTCGCCATCACTCCGCAACCGGACCCCAGCGCGTGGGCGATCGTGATCAGTTACGAGCAGTACGACGACCCCGAGTTGCCCGCAATTCCCTTCGCCGATGCCGACGCGAAGAATCTTGACGAGACCTTGCGTCTGCACTATCGCGTTCCTGCTGCTCAGATTCTGTTTGAACGTAATGCCACTCGGCTCCGGCTTGAAAACCAGACCAAGCAGTTCCTGGCGAGCGTTGACCCGAATGCACAGTTGTTGGTCTACTTCCTCGGTCATGGCCACATCGACGCGAAAGGTATCGGGTATCTGGTACCACAGGGCTTCGACTCGCTTCGAGCAGATTCGACCGGCTTGCCGCTGCGCTGGTTGATCGAGCAGCTCGAGAACTGTCAGGCAAAGGAACGAGTTTTCGTCCTCGACACGACACACGCCGTCTCGCAAGCTCCCACCAAATACCCCTCGGCGGTTCAACTCGCCGAGTCGGTGAAAGAGGCTCCGCAACGTCCTGTCTCGACATCGGCCTTTGTAATCGCTGGCTGCGATTCCGGGCAGTTCGGCAACAAAGCCGACGGACACGGACTGTTGGCGATGGCGATGATCGACGCGTTGGTCGGTGGGGCGGATGTGAATCGCGACCACCGCGTCGATACGAATGAGCTGTTCAGCTTCGTTAGTCGTCAGATCGCTGCTCAAGCTGCGGCCGCCGGACAGCAACAGACTCCGAAGTTGTTCATCCCCGACGACACTCCGCCACGCTTATCAAACGACGCGAAAGCCGCCATCCTCCGCCTCGTGGCATACTTGCATCGACGAATCGACGACCAAATGCCACTCGATTACAACAGCGCGCACACGCTGTCGGCCGGGCAACCCGACGCGGGTCTCGCGATGGGTCTGCTGCTGATGAAGGCCAATCGTCTGAGTGCCGCCGAAGATGTTTTCAATCAAGTGCGACTACAGCATCCCGAGGTCTGTGTGGCCTACCATGCGTTGGCTTGGAAGGCGTTTTGGGAAAGCAAGTACGATGAAGGCGTGCCGCATCTGGAACGGCTTGCCAAACATCTTCCGGAGAAAGGTGACACGAACGAACAGCGATATACGACGCACGCGTTTGAGTTCGCCGGCCGCTTGAGCGGGTTCGGCGAGCTTGTCAAGCGCAAGCTGAAACCCTCCGATATGCAAGGCTTACGACAACTGATCGCATCGCGTGGCGAAGCCGCCAAGACCGCCTATCGAACCGGATATTTCGCTGTTCGCGATCAGCTCGCAAAGATCAACGCCGCGATCAAGGCCGAATCCGACCCAGAGAAACGCTCCCGGCTCGAACGCGACCGAAACCGAATCAGCTACTACGTTGAAATGAACTACGACGCGCCAGAGGCCTACCTGCGTACAGGCCTCGATCGCTGAATGACCACGAATCCCCGCACAGTAACGACACGTTCTGACGCGCAGTGTCCTAGCGATCAGCTCCTCTTCTTTCCGAGCACGCTTTGAACCGCTCGCAGATCGTGAAGGAGCCTGTTTAGTTCGTCGTTGGCGGGTAGGTCGATAGCGTTTACCGATTCGAGCAACTGGTCGGGGAAGGAGGAGCGAAGTGTCGTCAGTTGCAACCATCTTGCTTCGATTTGCATCTTGTACTCGGCCAGCTCCGTTTCGAGACGATTGACCGAGAGCACCTTAGCCAGTTCAACGGACGGAGGAACGACATGGTTGTTCGCTTCTAGCTTGGCCTGGATCTGTGTAACCGCTTGAGTTGCTCGTGCCCCTTGCGTTCGCAGCCGGCGGACTTCGGTGACGATTCCTTCCGTGTGCGTGCATTGCACCAGGTCAAGCGAATTCGTTTCGATCAGCTCACGACCGAGCTCGATCTCCAAGGATCTCGCCAGCGAGCGTTCCCTTTGAAGCTCGCCACGATTGATCGCCAGCAAAGCTTGGCCTTTCGCCTTTTGCAACAACGAACTGGAATTGCCCAATCGCTTTTGATCTTCCTGTAAGCGTGCCAACCGGAATCTGCATGCCTTCCGGTCAGCGAAGATCGGCTGATCCGGCAGGGCTCCGGCAATGAACGCCTGGTAAGCCGCTTGCCCTAGTCTCTCGTGCGTTTCGGCCAACGTACGGCTCTGCTGCGCCAGGGTATCGCTGTGACGCAAGAGCTCCTCCAGCATCTGGACGAATTGTTCATGTCGGATCTTCAGCCGGTCGGCTTGCTCTTCCAGATCCATAATCTCGCTCGCCAGCAGATCGTGCTTGGTGCGAGCTTCTTTGGCGGTTGGCAGGTCCGGCAGCGTCTCCATGCTGCCATCCAACACGCACCGCCGGAGATCTTCTTGCAGCTTCGCCAGTTCTTCCAAGAGCTGGATCTCGTCGAGCGTCTCCCAGCGTGGTGGCGGTCGCGTCGGAGCCCTGCGATCAGCCGTCGGTGTGACCACCCCCCAGACTTTGATCCAGTACGAGTGAGAGAATCGGGGTTAAGTAATTCGACTGTGTTCTGGAGGCTGAGGCGTAGCCGAA
>PBSM01000046.1 GCA_002726245.1 Planctomycetaceae bacterium
GCCTGTCCCCTTTCCTCGCGGGCCACGTCGAACCCCGCTGGTCCGTCGTGAAAGTGGGACAGGCACCAAAGCGGTGAACCACTTGTTTTCTAGTGGTAAGTCGATCGCGCTACTTTGGAGCCAGTCCCATTTTCACGACTCCCTTTTCAGTTTGAGGAGTATAGGGTTGGCGCCCATTTGAGGAATCGCTGTTTTCATTTCGGATATGTCTGACCAACCGACTTCCAATCGCATCCGAATCGCCTTCGTGATCACCGAACTCGATGTCGGTGGTGCCGAGCGATGCTTGACACGTGTGGTCACCGGACTCGACAAGCAGCGTTTCGATCCACACGTCTTCTCCTTATGGCACCGTCCTGCAGCCGGCAAGGACTCGTTGGTTCGAGAGATCGAATCGGCGGAAATCCCCGTACGCTTTCTCAACGCGCGCTCCGTATCGCAAGTTTGGCGATCGCGGAATGCTTTGAAACGCGAGTTCCAAGAGCGGCGAATTGACATCGTGCAGAACTTTTTGTTTCGCGCGAATGTGCTTGGCACGTCTGCGGCACGAGCCGCCGGAGTATCTCGAGTCCTGCTTGGTGTTCGCGTCGCCGATCCGTCTCGCAGGCGGACGGTGTTGGAAAAGCGAGCGGCACGGCAAGCAGATCGAGTTGTGTGTGTAAGCGACTCGGTTGCTGAGTTCGCAGCGTCCCGTTGGGCATGCAGTTCGGAGAAGCTCGCCGTCATTCCGAATGGCGTCGATCTTGAGCGTTACCCTGCCAAACAGCCAGTCGATTTGAGTTCGCTCGGGATTCCTTCCGGACGACGCGTGCTGATCGCGATCGGGCGACTGCATCGTCAGAAGGGATTCGATTGGTTACTTGAGCTTGCCCCCGACTTGCTACGCGAGTTGCCCCAACACGATCTGGTGATCGTCGGTGATGGCAAGGAGCAAGCGGCATTGCGCAAACAGGTGGACGATGCGCAACTCACCAATCGCGTGCACTTCGTCGGTCACCGACTCGACGTGCCCGAATTGTTGGCAGCCAGCGACGCCCTGTTGTTGCCTTCGCGGTGGGAAGGGATGCCGAACGTATTACTCGAAGCCATGGCGTCGAAGCTGCCTGTTGTGGCAACCCGCGTGGAAGGTGCGGAGCAAGTGCTGGGCGACTTGGCGACGGAACAGACCGTTTCGTTCGGAGCCGGCTCTGACTTCATCGAGGCAGTGTCGCGAATCGTCCTCCACCGCGAGGAGCTTGGACAAAAGAACCGGCTGCGTGTAGAGAGCGGCTTGTCCGTGGAAACGATGATCCGGCAATACGAAGAGCTCTACGAGTCGCTCCTCCGATGCTAGCGTCTCCGCAGCGAATCTTTATTTTCTTCTCGGAATTCCCCAATCAACACAAGTCTTTTCACGGCAGGGAACTCGGACGATTAGGGCTCGCTCAGCCTCGTGTTTTGCAGTGTTCGATTCCTGTTGACCATACAGCTCGTGTGGATACCTTGTGGGGAGAACGTCCGTCCGTTGTCCGCCAAGTGAGGAACATCGGATCAGTCAGCGGCCACCGACTGCTCCAGCCACTCTCGATTGCAAGAGTGGTGTTCCTCGGGCAAACTGCAAGATGCGGTTTGTCGCGGATCGCCGAGGTGCTACCTAACCCTCGTAGTAACTCAGCGAGCAGTCGGCCCGAGGGGTACATGGACGTGCCCTGGGTCGCTTGCTTTAATCAGGGGAGCAGCAGCCTCGCCCTCTCACGGATGTCTCACGCACTGAACTTCTCATGAGTGAATCTCCGACCATTCACATTCCCGTCTTTCCGCGCGAAACGCTGGAGTGGCTTGCGCCTGGGCCAGGGCAAGTGATTGTTGACGGCACACTCGGTGGTGCTGGACACACGCGTCTGATCGCTGAGCTAGTCGGTGAAAAAGGACATGTGCTTGCGATCGACCGAGACCCCGCAGCCATCGAGCGTGCTGAAGAGGAGTTGGCTGACTTGCCCGTAACGCCGGTTCACGGAAGTTATGACGTTCTGCCTGAGATCTTGAGGGAAGAAGGGATCGAAGCGGTCGATGGCATCCTGCTCGATCTCGGTCTATCCAGCGACCAACTCGCCGACAACGACCGCGGATTCAGCTTCAACGCCGAGGGACCACTTGATTTGCGGTTCGACCCGACTCGGGGCGAGCCAGCTTGGCGGCTGCTGAATCGCTTGAGCGCGGAGCATTTGGCGAATCTCATTTACGAATTCGGAGAAGAACGCTACAGCCGGCGAATCGGCAGACGCATCGTCGAGCAGCGTCGCAAAGCTCCGATCCGAACAGCTACTGAGCTCGCCGAGTTAGTCCGGGGTTGTGTTCCTCGTGATCGGAAGTCGAAGCTGGATCGGGCGACACGGACTTTCCAAGCCCTCCGGATCGCAGTCAACGACGAACTGAAGACCATTGAAAGGGCTCTCAGTCGCTTCCCGGACTGCCTTCGGCCCGGCGGACGTGCAGTCGTCATAAGCTTCCATTCCTTGGAAGATCGCTTGGTGAAAACGGCGTTTCGGCAAGATCCGCGCTACGTGATCTTGACGAAAAAGCCGATACGCCCTAATGAGTCCGAGATTCAGATGAATCCTCGCAGCCGGAGTGCCCGGCTGCGAGTCGCCGAACGAGCAACTTGCTAGCATCCATTGAACGCGATGCTGGCTGCCTCAAGGAGGAGGCGTATGTATACTTTGGTCCGAAACGTGGTCCTAGTTGCTGCCCTGGTTGTCGTTGCCATCCTCCTGGTTCGCGCCGCGAAGCAAGTCGATGGTCCCGAGGTGCCGGAGGCAGCGATCAAAGGTAGCAGCGATCCTGACACAGTCCCCACGAAGGCAAAAGAGCTGCCACCTCGCGTGTTGCAGGTGAACCCAGCGACCGAGCAACGTGGTGCCGTGTCACCGGCATTGCCGCAGGAAGGCTCGTCCTATGGTGAACCGACTCCAGGCGGCAGCTTTCCGGTCTCGCGCGTCACGAGCCCAGTGATTCTGCCTGAAACCAATGAAACTGCTCCGCCCATCGACAGTGTGCCAACTCCTGCGTCCTCGCCCGACTATCCGCTCCCTTCGCTTGTCGATTCGCAAGCGATTCCAACGGAAGGCGAGGCCGAGTTGTCGGACTCGGAGGATGGTGCTGCCGAAGCCGACGAGCCCGTTAAAGCCGAACCCTTACAACAAACCACCTCGCAGATCATCACGGGACCGAAGGACAGCTTCTGGTCGATCTCGGAGAAGGCTTACGGGGCGGGAGCCTACTATCGAGCTTTGTTCCGACACAACCGAGATCAAGTATTGCGGCCCGACCAGCTTCGGGCTGGTATCGAAATCGAGGTTCCGCCACTGGAGACGCTTCGCTCGCTCTACCCGACGGATGTTCCAGCCGAGAGTAAAGGCGAGCGGCAGTTGATAACGTACCAGTAGGCCGGAACAAGGCTTTGCGCAGTTCCGGCATCGGCGTGACGATTGGCTCATGCCGGAACTGCGAAGACTTGTTCCAGCCTACGGATGACATCCCTGCTCTTGGTACGTTCTCATCTGCTGCTCGCCTAAGAGCGGGACTGGCGTTGCCGCGTACTTCGCGTGGTTCTCCTTGAAAGATTCGACCAATCTTCGCGCGGCCGCTTCATACTCGCTCCGATCTTGCCAAGTTGTCTTCGGCGTCAGAAGTTCAGTCGGAACGCCTGGGCACGTCGTTGGAACTTGTAAACCAAACACCTCGTCCTCGAGCGTCTCGGTTGCGGCTAGGCTGCCATCGTGAATGGCATCGATGATCGCGCGAGTATACTTCAGATCCATTCGCTTACCGACGCCAGAGCCTCCGCCGCTCCAACCAGTATTCACCAGCCAAGCTTCCGAGCCATGCTCGCGGAGCTTGTCGGCCAACATCGAAGCATACTTGTTTGGATGCCAGACGAGGAACGCGGCGCCAAAACAAGGCGAGAATGTTGCTTGCGGTTCGGTCACACCCATTTCTGTCCCGGCAACCTTCGCCGTGTAACCCGTGATGAAGTAATACCTGGCCTGTTCAGGTGTGAGCTTGCTCACCGGCGGGAACACACCGAATGCGTCGCACGTCAAGAAGATGACGTTCTTCGGATGGCCGCCCACACACGGTATCTTGGCATTCGGAATGAAGTCGATCGGATAGGAAATACGAGTGTTCTCGGTCAAACTCGCGTTGTCGTAATCCACTTTGCGCGTTGTCTTGTCGAAGACGACATTCTCAACAACCGAGCCGAAGCGGACGGCCTGAAAGATCTCGGGTTCCTTGTCGGCGGAGAGATTGATCGCTTTCGCGTAACATCCACCTTCGATGTTGAAGACGCCTTCGTCGGTCCAGCAGTGCTCGTCGTCACCGATCAACGCGCGACGAGGATCGGCTGACAGCGTCGTCTTGCCAGTCCCGGACAGACCGAAGAACAAAGAGACATCGCCCGAATTACCTTCGTTGGCCGAACAGTGCATCGATAGGACGCCCATCTTCGGCATGAGGTAGTTCATGATCGTAAAGACACCCTTCTTCATCTCACCGGCGTACTGGGTGCCGAGGATGACGAACTCGCGTTGCTCGAAGTTCAAGCAGACGCTCGTTGGCGAGGTCATTCCGGGCGTGTCTGGATCTGCCGAGCCGCGACCGGCGTTGAAGATGACGTAGTCGGGGTCGCCGAAGTCGGATAGTTCTTCCAGCGAGGGACGGATCAGCATGTTGTGCATGAAGAGTGCGTGATAGGCACTCTCGCAGATGATACGAATCTTCAGTCGATGTCGTGGATCCCAACCGGCATAGCCGTCGAGCACATAGAGATCCGGTCGCGTGTTGAGGTGCTCGATCGCTCCCTGGCGATTCGCCGCGAATGACTCTTTGCTCAACGGGATGTTGACGTCGCCCCACCAAACATCGCTGGCGCTGCTCGGATGTTCGACGACTCGCTTGTCCTTCGGGCTGCGACCAGTCTTCTCGCCCGATTCGGTCGCCAAGCCTCCTGACGACACGATGGCTGCATCTCCGCTAGCAATCGCGTCTTCGTACAGCGCGGCAGGGCTGAGATTGCGGCGGATGTCCGAGACCGAGAGGCCGAGATGCTTCAAATTCAAGCTGCCAGACATGTCAGATCACCTCCGTGTGAATGCGTGTGAGTGGGCCGCCATCCTTGGCGTTAGGATGCGGATTCTAACCGTTTCGGCAAAACTAGCGTAGACGGATTCGAAGCAGCCAGATCCTTGCCCGGCTCGCTTGCGAATCAGGTCAACTCCGGGAGTGGCTCGCCTTCGCTGACGAGATAATGCGGCCGTCCCGTGGGATCGATAACGGTCGTCCTTGTGGCATCGATGCCGAGGTTGCGATAGAGTGTCGCAAGCACTTCCTGATAAGTCACCGGCCGAGTTGTTGCCGAGCCGGCGGTGCGGTCGGTTGCACCGATGACTTGGCCGCCTCGAGTGCCGCCACCGACGATCATCGCCGGCCCCACGCGCGGCCAATGATCTCGACCACCGTTCTTGTTGATCTTCGGCGTGCGGCCGAATTCTCCCCACAGGACGATGGTCACGTCGTCGAGCATCCCGCGCTCTTCGAGATCGTGGACCAACGCATGCAAGCCGATATCCAGGATTGGCAGCATGTGTTTCATACGTGCGAAGTTCTTGGAGTGCGTATCGAAGTCGCTGAACGACACGCTCACGCAGCGAACCCCGGCTTCGACCATCCGTCGCGCGAGGAGCAGCTTGCGCATCGAGAACTCGTTGTCGGCAGTGGTGAATCGTTCCGTCTTCGGTGTCGGCGCGGTGTATCGAGCAAGTGTCTTGCGATCAACCTTGTCGAGATCCATCGCCCCGGCAAAACGACCGGAGAGCAAAATGTTGGCGGCTTGCTGATTGAAGCGATCGAGCGCGTCCATCATACCGCTGTGGTCAAACTCGCTGCGCATGCGGTCTAGACCAGTGAGCAGAGTTGAACGAGCGCCGATCCGCGATGCGTCCAGCGTCGTGTTGAGCTTCAAACTCGTGCGGTGGTTGGTGCCCTGGTTAGCCAACTCCTTGACCATGCCCGGCTCCAGGGGCCGCTCGAACATCTTTGAGATGTCCGGCCGAAACGCCTTGTAGACTGGACCAAGGAATCCGGGGCGAGCACTGTCGCGCACCAGCGGCCTACCTTGCATGATGTCTACGTAAGTGGGAGCTATGTCCTCGGACGATCCGAGTAGCTTCGTGAGGACGCAACCCATCGCGGGCATGCCGCCGAGCGATGCAGAATCATTGGGCGAGAAGCCCGACTGTGATTGGAATCCGTCGTGACGGCCGGCTGATCCAACGAGTGATCGGATGAAACTGAACTTGTCAGCCATCTGTGCCAGCCGAGGCATCAACTCACAGATTTGAAAGCCAGGGATCGCAGTTGAGATGGGATTGAATTCACCGCGAATTTCGGTCGGAGCATTCGGCTTCAAATCGATCGTGTCTATCTGCGGTGGGCCGCCGTCGAGATGGATGTTGATGATCGCCTTGTTGGACGAGCGAATCCCGGCTTCAGCTTCGGCTCGTAGAAGATCGGCCAGCGTTAACCCACCGATTGTCAACGCCCCCGCCGCCAGAAACTCGCGCCGGCTGACGCCATCACAGTGCTCGTGCTGTCGGCCAAGAATTCTGAGCATTCCAAGAAACTCCTCGTAAAGCAGACGTTCTCCCTCCAATAAGCATGTCGGCAATCTCCGCTCAATGCAACAGTTTCTGCCGGAACAGTCAGATAGTGTCTGTCCAAAAATGGATAAGCTCTATATTGCTAACGATTTGCATTGACGCGCCGCTGCGAAGATCAGCATATTCTTGCCCAAATCCCCGGCCGGTCGGAACAGACAAGAAAGGAGGTGGCAAAACATACCAGCGCGGATCTTCGATTCCGATCCTCGCCGCATCCTACCTCTTGCAAAGGGCTTTGATGTCGTGCATTTGAAAGTGGTGCGTTGTAAGCCGGGATTTCCCATTTGGGTTGAGCATGGAACCGCTCCAAGCCTAAATCCCTCGCCATCTTAACATCGCGGCCCCCCCCC
>PBSM01000047.1 GCA_002726245.1 Planctomycetaceae bacterium
CATCAACAGGTATGACACTTGTAAAGAAGAAACTCCCCTTGCTGTGGGAGCTGCCGGTCTGGATTTCTGGTGGGGACAAGGTTCGGTCCTTTCCCCAGCAAGGAGCATTCAGATGGCCTATTCAGCTAGAACAACTCATCGTCGACGCCGTAAGCCGAATTCGAAGACAGGTCACAAGCAACGGAGTTTACAGAAACCCAATGGTGTCATTAGCGGGCGCGTCCAGAAGGTCGGGGGTGAGAGGTTTGCCATTGTCTGTATCGATCCAGCCAAGCATCGCAGCGAGTGGATGATGGCCGACTACTTTGGGAATCTGCTGATCGAACCCCAAACTGTAGAGCACCAGGCGGCTTTCTTTAAGCTGGCGCTTGAACAGGTTCGCGATGCTCAGAAGCAACATGACATTCAAGATACCATCGTCGTTGTGGAACGAACGGGAAACTACCACTTGCCTCCCAAGCGCGCCTTCGCCAGCGCGGGATTCGAGACGCGTGTGGTTCACCCGTTCGCCACGAAGCAATATCGAGTGCCCGCCGATCCAGGCAACAAGACTGATGAAACGGACTTGTATGCACAACACCGCGCAGCCGTGGCCGGATTCGGTCTGTGTGAGTTCGAGTTGCAATCACCTTATCGAGAGGTACAGCTTCGAGCGCGGCATCGACGCAACCTCGTCGAGAAGGGAGCGGCCACGGCCTGCCAGATTCGTGATCACTTGCACCTGGCGATGCCTGGTTACGCCAACCTGTTCGATCGTCTGTTCGAGAGCCGGCCGGCGATGGCCATCGCGCGACGCTGTGACTCGCCGGGTGCGGTAATCGAACTCGGCCATGCCGGACTGCGTCAATACTTACGAGAGAAGAAGATTGCCCACCGGGCTCCCACCATCGACAAAGTACTAACTTGGGCGGCACAGGCGGTGTATGACAACATCCAAGACGGGCCACTGCATCACGCCATCTGGACGGACCTACACGAGCTTTATCAGCATTTTCAGGGGAAAATCACGACTTTGGAGCAACAACTCGCCAGCGATGTGGTGCAAACTCCCTACGTTCGCTTGCTGGCGATTCCTGGCATCAACGTCGTCTCAGCCGCTGAGTTGGCTGCAGAAATGGGCCCCGCTTCACGGTACGCCAACGCGAACGCCATCACGGGTCGAAGTGGACTCTATCCTTCACGTCACCAAAGTGATCAGAAGGACCACGACCGTGGACCTATGATCCGCCAAGCCAACCGCCGCCTGCGAGGCGTGTTGATGAGAGTCGCTGACAACCTGGCATGCCACTGCAGTTACTACCGCGGCCAAGCGGAAGTCGATCAATCCCGTGGTGTTGATAAGCGAGTCAGTCGTGTCAAGATCGCCAAGCGATTCAGCCGCCTTGCCTTGGCGTGTGTGGCCAGCGACGAACCAATGCGTCATACCTGCTTCAAGCAACCAGATTCGATTCTGGAGAAACTGCGACACTTTCATCACGAGCACAAGACACCGATGGATCGTCTTCTTGCTGACCTGGAGGCCACCGTCGATCAGTTACCGTACAACACACGAGGGCACGAAGCCGCGGTCGTTGCCAAGGTTCTCGAACAACAGACGCATCGTCGTCGCGGCAGCGTTGCCATTGGTGAGTTGCTGCCGGCGGTACTCGCGCGTTTAGGCATTCACACAACCAATACAACAGAAAGCAGGGATCGGCCCTAGACTCCTGTGAGGATCCAACACCGCCTTTCATCAACATGGCATTCCTGCCTTCTCGGTGCATGGCGCTCTGCTGGATCACCACCGCCTGATAAGGCAGTTTGGGGTCGTCCCTCTTCCTATTACCTGTATGGCGAAACGTGATCACACCACGGCAGAGAGGATCCTCACGGGCCGGTCGCCCGGCTGGTCCACTGCTTGCCTTTCAAAACCACTACACCAGTGGAGCGCAGAACGTTCGCCTTCACTGATTTTTCCGCTCCCCACTTGAAATCCGCATGGCAGTCACCTCCGCGAGTTGCGCCATCGCCCTTGCGCACTCTAACCGTCCGACATCACGCCCTCCCCGGTGGCCTCCGGCCGTGAAAGTTGTAAGTGGTATCTGAATATCTGACACGTTAATTGAAGACGAATCACACAACTCATCAGGGCTGAGCACTGCTCTTGGTGGACTCCTGCTTCGACGAACTGCCTTTCGATTTTGGCAACAGCTTGAGCACTTCTTGCTGATCCAAGTACCATTGCCGCAGGGGACGGGATAGCTGAGACGTCGTGAATTCCTTGAGTTGATTGATGTTGAGCGCGTCGTTGACATCTCTTTCCAGCCGCTCGTTCAACTTGGTCCGTGCATCACTACACCATTGCGAGAAACTGCCGGCATCGTTTGCGAGCGTCTTAGCGGCGGACCGACGGGTTGGTACGTCGTAGTAGAACTCAACGACCTCCAGGCGAGCTTTATGGAGCGTTCCACTTCGGCGTCGCGAAGGATCTTTCTTCATAATTACCGTTTCCGCAACCTCAATAATTCGCCGCTCCAGTTGTGCCACGACGTCATGTTCAGAGACAGCCCGTAATGCCTCGACTCCTAGATCTCGCTTGGCTTCCGCGAGTACAGGCAAGATCGCTTTGACGAGTTCCTTTTCCATGAGTTCGAAGAAGGCTTCGGCCCGCTCGATGATGAGTTGCTTCTCGTCATCGGAAAAACTGTATTTCTTGCCATCGAGCCCGACGAACTCTTTGTAAGCATCCGTATCCAGGAGCCGTTTTACTTCAGCGGTCATTGCAGCATCGTCCAACGACTCGACATGCTCGATGCCGTCTTCTAGGTCCTTGAGTTCCAACTCGAGTTTTACCGGCAGGAACGAGAACACCGCTCGATCAACTCCGCCCAATTTCTTCAGCTGCTCGTTTAGGTAGTCCCAATGGGCTTCAAGTCGTTCAATTCGATTCAGTTGTCCGACAAAATCAAATTCGTCTTCAACTCGCAACGAACGAGTTCGATGGTCAAACCACGCCAGTAACTTCCGATACGATCCCACAACGCGTCTGATGCTGATTGATGGATCGAGTGAAACCTGGACAAGTGGGATCACATCTCGACCGTCTTCCGGCGCCTTGGCAGCAATGTAGCGTTCGATGATGCCCGATGAGATTTCCGAATACACTTGACCGATCGCGGAGTACGAAGAGATGATCGGATCACGCCCATAATCCCGTGTCACAACGTCACCGAAGGTACCGAGATCATCGTCGGTTGCAAACAGCACGTCCTCATTGTCAGGCATCTCTTCGCCCAAGTAGCCCCATCGAATGGCCGACTTGTCGTAGGGAAGCACGGTGTCCGAAGTACCAATCTGGTAGCCACAATGAATCCGGCTTGCCGAGTTGACGTACTCCATCACGGAATTCGTGCTGATTCGGCCATCCATGTCTCCCGGCTCGTCCGAGGTCATGTAAGCACGCACCCAATGGTCGAGCTCCTGCAGTGTGACCTTCGTTGCCAACGAGCCCGCGAAGTTATGTCGCAACCCAAGGACATGGCCGACTTCGTGCGCCGTGACATGCCGAACCATGTCCTGCGACGCACTAAGGATCCGTCGGTCGTCAATGTTGCCCATATCGATCAGTTTCTGAATTCCCTGTGCCATCTCCCTAGCGGCCTCCTGCGGGTCCGCCTGGCATGAACAGGGCGATTCGATGAACACCGAACCCAGTGGAATCACCTTGGAGGTCCTCGATGAGCCCGAGCCGTCTTTCACTTCGGCGGTAGCGCGGAGTCGCCGGAGCAGGGCACGGGCACGCTGAATGTTGCCCATGGCAAACACGCTGGTCAAGTAAGCTTGGCCGTGCATCGTCTGCCCGGTCCGTGGATCGGGAATCGCATCAGCATAGGCACTGCGGGCATGGTCATAGTCCACCCACTGAACGAGATTGAAATCGGGATCGGGCGCGGTGATTCCCTGGGGAGCTTGTTCAGCCGTTATGACCTCTTTTCCGAAGGCGCGGTTCCAGTACAGGATTCCGTCGCGGACTGCCGTGACATAATCGGCTGGCGTGTTCGCGCTATAGTAGAACTTGATCGGCTTTTCCGGATCGA
This sequence comes from Planctomycetaceae bacterium, assembly GCA_002726245.1. GTDB lineage: Bacteria > Planctomycetota > Planctomycetia > Pirellulales > Pirellulaceae > PBSM01. The sequence goes on from PBSM01000047.1 coordinate 4,077, forward strand.
ACCGCATCAACGGCATCGACAGCCGGCCTGTCGTACTCTCCCGCTGGCCATGCGTTTGAAAAAAACGGACACGTTTGAGTTCGCTGGGCGGGTGTTCTTTGGCCGTGTAGCCACTCGGCTCATACGGCGTCAAATAGTACCGTACTTCAAAGCGTTCATCAGTTGGAACGCTCGAGTGGACACGTCCTTGGGCGGCCTGACGCACCATCAAACGTTTGCCCTTTCTTTCGACTGAAAACACACGGCTGTGGGGCACGTCCATGGCGGTCGTCAGCGCTTCATTCAGGTCCCCGGTCTTTGTATACCAACTCGAAGTCAGGACACGATCCATCCCGGCGTTGAAATCGATGACAACCGCCTTGCCCTTTTTCTTGACGATGGGAAACGTTGTCAGCAAACGCCGCGCGGGCAAGTCCTTGGGAATCACGATCCCTTTTGGAGATTCGTAGAGGTCAACGCCGTCGTGGAATAGTTCAAAGGTTACGATTCGTCCCGCGCGCGCACGACTCGTGTTTTGTCCCGACTGAGGTATCACCGATGTCGACAGCAAGTACTCTTTCCCAAAGGCTCCTCTAGGGACCGAGACTTGATAGTTATCGGCAACAGCGAGTGGAGGCGGTGCGTCGTCGGCCTCCTCAGAGAGCGCGGTGTGGTTCGGTACAAGCAGAAAACCGCAGAGGACGAACTGGACAGGTATGCGCATGGTGCTAGGCTCCGAGGAAGACGAAGTCCGTATAGAGTCCGCGTGACGTTGTTCGAGTGACTAGATTACTAGCCCATGGTGAGCAAATCCATCTTCGAGTCTGCAATAATCTAATGTATACCAAGTTGACCATGGGAGATTTGCCGAGAAACCATACAGCAACTTGCTGAATCAGTTGAATACGCTGAGCGATTCTTGACCTGGATGAAAGAGTCCTAGGAATCCACGAAGCTGCTTGAATCGGCCGTCAAAGAGCGGGGGGTGGACGCTATCGAGACGACGTTCGTCTTGGTACAAGAGTAAGGCAAACGGTGTCATAAGGATTACAGGAACTGAGGCAACTCACGGGGATTGCAGCAAGACAGGAAGTACTTCTCTCGTAACGGATGAATGAACCGACTGCGAACGGACAGCCTGACGGAACACGGTGTACTCGGCGCCAAATGCGATACCACTTGTTACGAATCGCGTTAGGGCTGCTATTTATGAGTACGGCGATTCTTAAGCTGGCGGACATCGCGGAGTCGCCTTATCAAGTGAGTCGAGGCCTGCCCAGTAATCAACTTCTTCGTTGCAAGTTGGATTGCCGATTAGTATTGTGACCGCTCAGTAGCGAGCTAAAGGGAAACGAGCCACAGACATCATTCGAAAGCCCGGAAATGAAAAAACTCACCCGACGCCGATTCTTGTCATCTACCGTTGCCGCGGCCGCGACAGTTACGATTGTCCCCTCATATTGCCTGGGCAAGTCGAACATGAGACCAGCTCCGTCCGACACGTTGTACTTCGCAAAGGTCGGTTGCGGCGGAATGGGTGGCGGAGATTTCCGTTCTGTGGTCTCGGCCGGGGCCTTGCCCGGCGCGCTGTGCGACGTCGACTCGAATCGCGCGGCTGGTACGGTCAATCATGAAACTGCGGCGAACCTGAAGCTCTACTCTGACTTTCGCAAAATGTTCGATGAACAGGCGAAAAACTTTGACGCGGTGGTCGTCTCAACACCTGATCACATGCACGCCCCGGTTTCTATGGCCGCGATGCAACTTGGCAAGCATGTCTACTGTCAAAAGCCGCTGGCCAGGACCATCAAAGAGTGCTACGCGATGCGGGACGCAGCCAAAAAGTATGGCGTGATCACGCAGATGGGGAACCAGGGTCACTCGGGCGGCGGTCTCGAATCGACCATCGAGTGCATCAAGAGCGGCGTCATCGGTACGGTCACGGAGGTGCATGTCTGGACGGACCGTGCCCAAAACTGGTGGCCTCAGGGCGAGAACGTATCCCTGCCCAAAGAGAAAGCGGAAGTCCCCGCTCACATCGACTGGAACGCCTTTCTGGGTGTGGCGCCTGAGATACCCTACAGTTCCAACATTCATCCATTCAAATGGCGCGGCTACCTGGACTTTGGGTGCGGAGCCATCGGTGATATGGCCTGTCATAACATGGACCCTGCCTTCATGGCTCTTGACCTCGACCAGCCGACGTACGTCAAGACGGAGTGCAGTGAATTCAACAAGGTCTCGTTCCCGGCATGGTCGATTGTGGAGTGGGGGTTTCCGGCAAAGGGTGATCGCCCGGCCGTCAAGGTGTTTTGGTATGACGGCGGCAAGAAGCCTGAGCGGCCGGCGGACATGCCCGCAGACATGAAACTCGGCGGCAACGGCTGCCTGTTCATCGGTGACAAGGGCAAGATGCTGGGAGGTTCGCACGCGGGATTCTGTCAACCTTTCGACAAAGACTACGAGCGACCGAAACGCACTTTGCCGCGCAGCGAAGGCCACTACAAGGAATGGGTGATGGCCTGCAAGGGCGAGAAGATCAATCACGGCACCACAGGAACGAACTTCGGCTACGCCGGTCCGATGACCGCCACGATCAGCATGGGCGTTGTCGGCATGCACTATCCGGGCGAAACTCTCGAGTGGGACGGCGACAAGCTTGAATTCAGGAAAAACCAAGCCAATCAGCACCTCCACAGAGCCTACCGCAAAGAGTACGAGCTCTAGATTCACGCTTGTTGCTTGGTGAACTCTTACGCCTGCACAGTTGCAAAACTCGTCCGACGCCGATGTTCATTGGCTTTTGCCCTTCACTTTCGCATAAGAGGGAATTCATGAGCAGCGAGAGTTTGGTTAGAGCTGACGTTGATTTCGAACGGCAAGGTAAGCAATTCGGCAACCTCGCCGTGCCGCAATCGACAAACTCGGCCGGATGGGCCAAACGCTTTATCCCCGTCGTCGTGATCAAGAATGGGAGCGGCCCCACGGCGGTCCTGTTTGGCGGAAACCACGGCGATGAATTCGAAGGCCCGGTAACGTTGATGAACCTGGCCCGGCGGCTTGAGCCGGATCAGATCCAAGGACGCATCATTCTGGTACCGATGCTCAATCGTCCGGCGGTTGAAGTTGGCACGCGACTTTCTCCGCTCGACGGATGCAACATGAATCGAGCGTTTCCGGGCCGGCCGGATGACACCATCACCGGGATGATCGCGCACTATGTGTCATCGACGATCTTGCCGATGGCGGACTTGGTCGTGGACATTCACTCCGGTGGCAGTTCAACTCTTTTCCTTCCATCGGTAAACATGCACGAAGTCGAAAATCAGGAGCAAATGCGAAAGATGCTTGACGCCGGACGTGCTTGGGGCGCTCCCTACGTCTTCATTTACCGCGACGTTGCCGGCGCGGGGCTTCTTCCGACGCTGGCCGAGCAAATGGGGAAAGTCACGCTCGGAACGGAGATGGGAAGCAAATCGCAATTTGGCGTCGAGACGCTCGGCATTACCGCGCGAGGCGTTGAAAACGTGCTCGACTGGGCCAACATTCTCAAGCGTTCGTCAGCTTCTGCCCCACCAGAGCCGCAGTTGGTTGCCGCAACCGAGGAGGCCGATTACATCATGGCTTCTGCGAGTGGTCTCTTCGAACCGCTTTGCGAACTCGGCGACGAAGTGAAATCAGGCAACAGGTTGGGCCAGATTCATAGTATCGAACATCCTGAACGAGCACCGATTCCTGTGCTCGCCCAGACCAATGGCATGGTGATGGCCCGGCGAGCGATTCCGCTCACGCTGCAGGGCGAATTAGTAGTCGCGCTGGTCCGACCGTTTGAATTCTCGTAACGGAAACAGCGGTGGACCTCGACGAAATCCGAAAGTCGCATCGCCCTGATCGCGGTGTCCCGACTACTTCGCTTGAAGCTTCTGAAACACCATTCGAGTGAACTTCAGATTGCGGTAACTGACAGGCCCGTGATCGCCCTGCAGCAGGATCGGGCCCTTCGCGTGTTCTTTGCCTGTCAGTCCGCTGGGTGTGGGACCCTTCATCTCCACGTTTTCGTGAATGGTTTCACCATTGAGCGAGACTTTCACGAATCGTGCTTTGCGCATCACTTGGCCGTCGGAGTCGAAACGTGGCGCCTCGAAGTCAATGACCAACTTCTGCCATTCTCCCGGCTTCTTCGCCATGTTGACGCGCGGCGGCGCAGCTCCGTAGATCGCTCCGATGTCCGACGGCCGTGGCTTCTCAATCCCCCAACTGTCGAAAACCTGAACCTCGTACTCACCTTGAACGTAGACGCCCGAGTTCGAGCCCTTCGGCACCATGAGTTCAATCTCGATCCGTCCAGTCCCGTGCTGGAACTCACTGTAAATGTCGACCCCGCGACCACGATCCGCGTTCCCCTTGTCGTTGATCAGCTCCGTCCCGCTTGCGACGACAAACTTCGCCGGATCATCTGGATGCAGCATTGCGCCGCCCACCTTCCAATAGCTGCCCGATGGTTCGCCTTTTACCTTCCATCCGGACAGGTCTTTGCCGTTAAACGGTTCGGCCGTGCGATCGTCGGCGGATGCAGTGACGGACAAGGCAAGACAAATGGACGCAAGAAGAACTGTCTTCATGATGAAGTCCTCGAATTGGGGGAACTACGGGAGGTCGCCAATGCGACTGTTGCGTGCTCAAGAACGCCAGCCGCAAACTACTGGCCAGAGCGAGATGAAACAAGCCGACGACCGCTATCATATCTTGGGTCTGTTTGCCGCAAAACTCAGGGCCCGAGATCCTTCAGCACTTCGAACGGTGGTTCGTAGGCTTTCACTCCCGCTTCGCGTGACGTGAAAAAGTTGCAGAGATAGACGCCGTCGGCATTGGAGTTGATGAGGTTCGTCGCTTCGGTACGGTCCGGTTGCGGCATCATGATTGGCTGCAAGCCGACCTCAAGGCGTTGCCGCCGAAGATGCCGGTGATCGCGATCTCCCATTGTCCGCTGGACGCTGCTTCCAACCGCGGCTACGTATCCTGCGATCTGACTCCACAAGCGTGGGCAACGCACTTCCGCGCCACACCATTCGTAGACAAGCCCGGTGCTCCAATCCTCACCAAAGCGTCGTTCGTGATCGAACAAGGCCAGGCTGGTGCGAATCAGGCATAATCGCTGGGCTGGTTCCCGCTTGGCTGTGCGATTTAAGGCGCAGGTACAAACTGCAATGCGTACAGATCGGCCTCGCGCAGCACGAACCGCAGTCTCACCGGTTTGCCGGCGAGTGAACCGACACCCGTGCCCTTCTTCCAGCGGACGGCGTAGTCGATTGCGTCGCCGAAGATTTCTTCACAGTCGACCAGAGCGTAGCCATCGATCGGCTTACCCGCGGCGTCTTGAATCTCTACGCGGATTGAGCCAGCGGCGGAGGTTGCGAAGTTGATGTTGAGCGTGTTGCCGGAGAATGTGAGAGGCTTCGTGACGAACTCGCCGCCATCGCGCGGTGCGAAGACCGATGCGAACCCGTCGAGTCGCAGCGAATAGCGACGCAACCGCGAGAACTTGCCGGTGAAGTAGCTCTCCACGGCATACAACGAAAGCTCGCGCGGCGAGTCGTCTTGGGGCGAAGCGGTCTCGACGACATGCCAGGCTATGTAGTTGTCTCCGTAGGCCCAATTGTGCTTCGTCCGCAGGCCGGGTCGGAGAAACGCTTCGTTCCAACGACGAAATGTCAGGCCGTCGCGGCTCGTCATGAACAAGCCGTCGGTGACCGCCGAGCCATAGCGCGGGTGTGTCTTCGCACGTTGCTCGCGCAGCTGGAGCGATGGCAATCCGCGTGTGGCATCGATCCAGCCGCGGTCGACGTACCGAGCCGGGAAGCCGATCAGCAGGTGCGGCGCTCGGTAATACGGTTTGATCTGATTCGTATAGAGTTGCTCGTCGGGCGCGCCGGGATACTTCAGCCACACACGTTTCGTCCAATGCACCAGGTCATCGGACGTCGCCATCATGATGTCGCGGCGGCCCTTATCGAAGTCGCGGATGTACGCTCGGTACTTGCCGATGTTCGGATCCCAGAACGCCAGGTTCTGCGTATCGAACGGGTGTCCAGCCATCACCGGCTTCGAGTCGTTGTAGGCCGTCCAGTGAATGCCGTCAGGCGACTTGAAGGCGTACAGCCCGACGGGATTCTGCCCGCGCCCTACGGCTTTGTATTCGGTCCCCTTCTCCGCATTCGGATTCGTGTCTTTGAAGACCGACAAGTCGTGACACGCTTTGCCGTTGATCGTCGCCATGACGATGTTGTTGGCCTTCGAGCCGTTGAATTCGACCAGTCCGAGATTCGGTTTCTCCCAGTGAATGCCCTCCTTGCTTTCGCAATAGCCGATGTACAAAGGGTGGTTCTGCCGGCCGTCGCTGGGGATGTGCCAGGCGTGGTAGTACATCCGATAGCGGCCGGTCTCTTTGTAATCGGGATCATACAACACGGTGTGGTACCCACCGCCATTCCCTTCCCAAGGCTCATTGTGAACCACCGCGATCTCCCGCCGCACCGGATGATGCAGCCGCAACGTCGCGGCGCCCTGCATCGAATCGATCAAGTAGTCGTCAACCATCAATTCTCGCCGTGAGCCGATGTCGAGCACGTCCCCGGCGCCGCTCGACTGCGCCAGACAAGGCGAACATAATGCGATGATCAGAATCGTGAACACGACGACGATTGCACGCCATTTCATGATGTTGCCGACCTTTCTCTCGAGTGTGTTGCGAGTGTCATCTCACGCACTGATAATCTAAACGGCTATCAGAGCGTATGCGATAGTCTGGAGGCAACAAATGTCGGACAGAACCATGACACGAACCTTCCTTGTTGCTGTGCTTGCCGGCTCGCTGTCGCCGGTGATAGCGGACGAAGCGAAGCCAATCAACGTCTTTATTCTGGCCGGCCAGTCGAATATGGCGGGTGCCGATTCGAATGTGGCGGAGCCGCCAGGGTTTCAGCAGACAGAGGCTGATCGAGCGACACTGCTCACGACGGCACCGCTTCCGGATAGTGCGAAGTCCTCGCTTTATTCGCCGTGGGGAGAGCTGCAAGGACACCGGGTCAAGGGCAAGCTCGTCCATGGCCCGGAAGTCGGTCTCGCGCGTGCGCTGCATGAGGCTGGTTGGAGGAACGTGGCCATGATCAAGGTGTTCGCCAACTTCGGCGAAACGGTCGAAGTATGGCCTTGGGGTAAGGGCGGCTATCTGTTCAAGGCGTGGACGACGTTTATCGAGGACCGGCTCGACGAACTCCGCAAGCAGGGACATACGGTGCGCGTGCGCGGCTTCGTCTGGCACCAAGGCATTGACGACGCAATCCACGGAGACTTCGCTCAGCAGTACGAACGCAATCTGAGCGGCCTGATCAGCCTGCTGCGTGAGCGGTATGACGCCGAACAGGCTCCCTTTGTGTTAGCTCGGAGCGTCATGTCGCGAATTTCTCAGCCGACGCCTGATCCCGACAAGAAGTCGCCCATGACGGCTGTCCGACGTGCGCAGATGCAAGTCGCCAAGTCGGTTTCGGGAGTCGCATGGATCAACGTCGATGATCTCCCCAACGTCAACACGCACCACTTCACCGCGGAAGGACAGCTCGTCGTCGGCCGTCGTTTCGGCGAGGCACTGCAGTTGCTCAGTGACGGCGCAACAGCGCCCTCTCCAATTCCGGTCGCGCATCGTGGGCTGCTGCGTCACGCTCCGGAAAACACGCTGCCTGCTTTTGCAGCGTGTCTGGAACTGGGCTTGGGATTCGAGTTGGATATCCGGACGACGAAGGATGGTCATCTGGTCGTTCTCCACGACGACAACGTCGAGCGCACCACAGACGGTCCGTCCCGATCCGTGCGCGACATGACGCTTGCCGAAGTCAAGCGACTGGACGCCGGAAGCTGGTTCGACGAGGCCTTTGCCGGAGTACGTATCCCCACGCTGGAAGAAACGCTGTCGCTCGGGAGTCAGCGAAAACGCGGTCTGACGATCATTGCTCTCAATGTGAAAGATGTGACTCGCGAAGGCGAAGCAAAGCTTGTGGCTCTAGTCGAGAAGCACAACTTGCTAAGTGAATCGTTTGCCTTCGACCAGAGCGACGAGATGAGCCGTCGTCTCAAGAAGCTGAATCCGGCTTTTCGAATTGGCCAGAATGTGAGCCGCCAGAGCATCGAGGCTCGACTCAAGGAAGGCCTGCTCGACTGTTTCCTTCTGACTTCCACGCCCACGGCGGAAGAGGTTTCTCGGTTGCACGAACACGGCAAACAGGGACTGTTCAACTTCGCTGGTGAGTCAAGCCGCAATCCGCAGGCGTGGAAGCGGGCTGCGGCGGCCGGCATCGACGGTTTGCTCACCGATTACCCACTGGAATGCCGCGCTGCCTGGCGCGTGGCCGATCGTGCTGCTGCAGCGCCTCCACTCGACCCGCGAGGCGTCTGGGTGGAAACACCGTGGGCGAAGCCCGTCATCGACCGAGGGAAATCCGGAGCCTGGGACCACATGGCTGTCGATAATCCGTATGTGCATGTCGACGGCAATACCCTCTTTTGCTTTTACGAAGCACAGGACAAACCCTTTGCCAACGGCGGACGCGAGGCATTTGGGATCGCGACCTCCAGCGATGGTGTCCATTGGCGGAAGCTAACGAGCAACCCGATCCTGACGACCGGCGATGATGGTGCGTGGGATCACATCGTCGCGAAACTGCCAGTCGGCGTGATCAAACATGGGCAGCACTATCACTTGTTCTATTCCGGTCGAGACAGCCGCACGAAACAGATCGGTTTGGCCACCGCTCGCCAAATCACCGGTCCGTGGAAAAAGAGCTCAGACAATCCCGTTTTGAAGAGTCGGCCTGGTGAATGGGACAAGATGCTTTCTACTCACCCCACACCGTTGTTTGAAATCGACGGCCGCTATCACCTGTTGTTTCGTGGGATGGAAAGGCGATACGAACAGCAGGGGGTCGGCCTCGCCGTCAGCACGGACCTTCTTCACTGGCAGCGTTCGCCGACCAGTCCGGTGATTCCTGCGAGCGAAGAGATTGCCTCCCTGGCGGTTGCACGCAGCGAGCAGGGGTTCGTCGCCATTTCACAGCCAACGGACCTGCGGGAACGCAGCTACTGGTTGTCGAACGACCTGCAGCAATGGCAGAAGGGCCCGTCCGTTGACTTTCGAGCGTCGGTTGACGCGGAAACGTTGTCGAACCCGTTTCTATTCGACGGTCGCTGGACCGTACTCTATGAACAGAAAGACCGCATCTACCGAGCTGTCTTACACCCACCTACGGGCCAACAAGGTGAATAAGATTCGCGATCCGCCACAGCGTGATGTCGAAAGTGAACCGCCGTCGCGCGACATACGATAGTTGTGGCACGCGGCTCGAAACACGGATCACTGTAACGGAGCGGCGCAAGCCGCCTGGTTTTCACGAGATTACACACTCACACCGGACGGCTTGGGCCGTGCCGAGCTACGAGCCATTAGAACCAGAACGCATAGAGCCTGGGAGATTGGTCGGCACTGCGGAACTGAAAGCTCAGACGCACCCTCCTGTTCGGCATCTCTTGGCCTCGCCACTGGACCATCGTGTCAAGCTGATCGCCTTGAACAGGGCGACAATCTTCGCTGGAGAACCCTGGCAGCGACTTGCCTGTGGAGGCGTCAATTAGTTCGACTCGCAGTTCCGATCCATTCGGACAGAAAGCGTTGAGGTGAAGTCGGTGGCGCTGATCGGGTAATTGGAAGGGAATCGTTGTTAGCTCACCGCGGTGCTGTTTCGCGTCCAGCCGAATCGACGTGAACCCGTCACGGCGTAGTGTGGCCAGGCCAGGGAGGGATTGCCAACGTTTCGCGCCGTCAGCTTCGCGACGTTCAGTGCTTCCTCCGTAGTACAACCGAATCTCATCGTCTCGGAAAACTGGCATCGTCGGCAGGATGGTGAGTGCGTCCCACTCATCTTCCGATCCCACCGGAATCACCTTTTGGCCGGGCTGCACGAGCCGAAACGATTCGGAGTCGCGACTGACGGCCAATTCCACCGGCATGTTGAGTGGATCGTGCTGGTCCTGATACAGGGCAATGTAGTAGCCCTCGTACGGGAAGCAAACCGTGTCGTGAACTTGTCCGGTCGGTCCGCCCGCGGCCGGAGGCGTGCCGCGGATGGCTGGGTCGATGACGGGCAACTCCGGGTGCGCGGTCCAGTGCAGGCAGTCAGGACTCCAGATGTACGATGTTCCGCGACGGCGGAGATCAAGCGAGCTGAAGCCATACGCTTTGAAACGCTTCTGGGGATCTGGCTCGCGCTCATCGCGAAAGATGCTTTGAGGGATCAGTGACAAAGGGCGGGCCTGCTCGCCTGGGAAGAAGACTTCACCCTCCTGACGCTCGAAGTGAATTCCATCAGCCGAGGTGAACAAGTCCATCAGAAAGCGTTCGTCGCGCGGATCCCACGCCTTCCCGTATTTGCCGCTGCGCGCGATGTCCAGGTGCTCGCCGCTGTTCCAGAAATAGAACGCTTTGTAACGCCGCTGCGGATCTGGTTCGGCGTCGTCGCGAAAGATCAGCGGCGAGTGGCGGAAGAAAGGAAGGATGTTGTTGTCGCGTGAGCCCTGCCACTCGACTTGCCGTGTCTTGATACGTTTCCAGTGGATGCCGTCGTCGCTTTCCGCATAGCCGCAGCGAATCCAGTCATACCAAGGCGGGCGCGGCTCGCCGCCGCGAGGTTCACGAATGCCGCCATACCACAAGCGGTACTTGCCGCCGTCCAACAGCACGCAACCGTGGTTGAAGACGCGGTCCTGATCGAACGCGCCTTCAGGACCTCGCTCCATCAGCGGGTTGGCCGGATGCTTCGTCGCGGTTTCGACGTGCAAGGAGACGTTCCTTGCCTCGGCAACTTCCAGCATGTCGAGGAAGAGGATCTTCCTGCCTTGTGTCGGTGTTAGCTCAGGGACCTTCTCGCTTCGATACTCAAGCCGACGGATGGGAGGTTCGCAAGCGAGCGATAATCCCAAGTCTTCTGCCTGCGGCCGTGCTGTGTCTGCGTCCGATCGCTTCTCAACACTCAATCGACCAACCGGCAGCGAATTGGCGTCGAAGCGCGGGCGACGATAGTAGATCCGCGGCCCGTTGACGATGTCGCTCCAACGGTCACCCATCCAACGCGTCCAGAAAGTGCTCTGGCGAGTGTTGTTCGCAAACAACAGCCAGACCACGCCATAACGGTCGTGAGTGAGGCCCGGCGAATGGTTTTCGTCCGACGTCAACCACGGATCGGTCGTCGTTAACGGCAGGTACTTTCGCCAGTCGGTGTTCTCGGATCGATAGTAGTATCGAATGTGTCCATACTCACTCTCGCAGGCGATCAAAACCTGATCGCCATGGCAGAGGATCGTCGGTTGTCGTCCGGCGCCAAGCAGTTCAATGTGAGCTTCCGCTCCGAGTTGATCGAGACGCGCGTAGTGGAGCTGCTCGGCAGGGTCACCCCACACCAGATGCACGCGACCGCTCTGATCCACGTCCGCAACCGGCGCAAACACCGGTTTGCCGCGATCGACTTCTTTCGTTTTCCATTTACCATCGAGCCACACCGTCCCGATCGATTCCGTTTGACGATCGTGGGTCTGCTGATACGTCAAGGCAACCTGCCCTCCGACGGCAAACAGGTCCCCCAGCAAGCACTCGCCCGGACAAACAGATTTAGCCGGCGACCAATTCGGTTTGTCGGAGACCTTCGCGCGCGAATACGCGACACCATGCGGGCTCGTCCACGACAGGTGCAACGAATCTGCAACGCGAATCAGACTGCCGCCAAATCCCCACGGTCCACCATCGGGAACGGCTCCATTCATCCCAACGAGCGGACCGAGGTCTTCGAAATCAGACAGCGATGCCGGTGTGGTTGAGTCGCCTTGGCCCCTTGCTGCGGCGGGTTGCTTCGCGCCCCACAGCCGCAGTTCTGCCGGACCGCTGACCTCGGAATGCGTCAACAGCAATCGGCGACTCGATGGCAAAATGGCAATCTGTCTGCCATTGTTCGGCGACTTGAACAACTCGATTAGCAGTCGGTTCAGCACGGAAGTCTCGTAAAGTTGGGAAAAGGGTCGCTAAACTATCAGCAGCTGACGGCGAGAACACATTGTATTCGACCCAAGGGGATAACTCATCCGATCGCGCTCCAAAGTAGTAGGCACACTCCGTGTGCCGCAACCATGAAAACGCTGAGTTGCGCTTGGGGCGGACGGTACGACGGAGCGTGCCTGCTACTGTTCTGAGACAACGCCTGATCGAAGGTCGGTTGCTGCAACCCAGGAGGTGGGCTCACACAAAGTCACGAAGACACAAAGTTCGCGCAAGTTCTTCGTGGCTTTGTGCCTTCGTGTGAGCCAACCTCTCAAGTCGAACTCGTTGGACGTGGAAAAACTCGCTGAGAAAACAAAGTCTTACATTGCTGCAATGTCAGTCGCTCTTTTCCTTGGCTTCCTTTCTGGCCCGGATTTTTTCGATGGCGGCGCGGACGTCGGCTTTCCAGGGGAACGGTTCGTCCTTGGCTGGGTCGTAGGGCGGGAGGTTGGGGATGGGGACGTTCATCTGCTGGAGCAGTTCGGTGGTCTTGGTGAGTTCGTAGCGGTTCACATACGGCTCGCCGTCGGCCCAAGCCCATTTGTAGGCGGCCAGCGCGTGTCGCTTCACTTGCGCGGGGTCGCCGAGGGCGAGCCAGAGCTGGGCGAGGAGTCGATGCGCGGGCTGTCGCAGTTGGCCCAGTCGCTTGGCCTCGCACTGCGGCTCGGCGAGTTAGCCGAGGTGATGCTTGGCCAGGGCGAGTCCGGTGGCGGCCGGCGCGAGCGCACGGAATTGCTTCATTTCTCTTTGTTCTTTTTCTTTGCGGGTTTCCCCGTGGCACCGAAATGGAGTATCGCCATGTCGATCTCGTCAAACACCTGCTTCATGGCAAACTTGAAATGCCATAGATCAAACCAGTGCTCGGCATATCGGATCGAGTCGGGTTCATTGTCAGCATAGCGGAATCCCGTTCCCGCTGGGTCAATCGTGTCGAGTTCGAGAATCCAGTCGCGAATTGGCTTCCCCAGTTTCTTACCGTACCGTTTCTCGACGAGCTTGACACACTTTTTGAGCGAGTGAGTGACTTCGTCAATCTCTCCAATGATTTTCAAATACAGTTCCAGCGTATGCCGGTAGGCAAAGAGGATGGGATCGGCCCAATCGTTCAGTTCGTCTTTTACCAGCGCCGACTCAAGCATGGATTCGGCTACATGCCTGTAATTCCGCGCCAACTCAAGATAGCCGTGCCGTCCTCCTCCGCGCAGAGTAGGATGCCGTGTCTCCACGTCTCATCCAGATCGTCGGGTGGTTCTTGTAGCAGCGGCGTGTACCAGTAAAGACTTTCGCGAAACCGATCGTCGTAATGTTCATCACGGCTCAAACCATTCTCAATATCCTCCGTGTCAACGGCATCCCAATGGTCGTACACATATGCGAGGACAAGCAAATCGGCATCGCGAAAGCTGCGAGGCTTGCCTTTTGATGGGTTAGCATCTGGGCTCAGATGGTCCTTGAAAAGAAAAGCCCATTGCTTTACCAGCGTTCCATCGACGCCAAGAACTTTTGCAGTTTGTGAGACGTTGCGGTTCATCGTGGAAAACGAGCCTCCTGGCTCTTTTTATTGCCTTTCATCGTTCACCATTTCGTTGCGACATGCGTGACGTGGTTACTTTCTAACGCCGATTCGAGTGTGGCGTTCTCGTCAATCCACTCAATGTTGATCAAGTGGCAGGTGTCGAGATAGAGTTTCGGTGCTTCAAAGACCAGCGTTTCCACGGGCGTCTCCTTGCGCATGGCGTGATTTTTCAGTCTTCCATGATATCCTGACCCTTCGGAACGTCATGCGGTTCGCAACCCCCGCGTCATTTTTGGTAAACCACCGAGACATCAACAATGGACCTACGCCGAAGGCGTTTGACAACGTAGCCCAGGGTAAGCGGCGCAGCCGCGCCACCCTGGGTGCCTTCTTTTCATTGAATCTGCCATTTCACGTCACTCCACAGCAGTCGAGACGAGCCGCGTTCTTGTTGCCTCGGGCGGTTTTAGGTGAGAGTCCATGAATCCATAAATCAACTGGCGTGACTCGTGTGCGACGGAGTGACCACGGCCGTGGACATAGAACCCGAAGTTCTGCGCGGCGCCTTCGAGTTCGTACACGTCCATGATCTTCATGAGCATCAGCAGCCGTTGCCGTTGTGTCGGCCCATGGCCGTCGTTCAGGCCAGACAGATCGAGGAAAGCGCGGGGAGCGATCAGCGCGATGATTTCGTGGAAGTCGATCGGCGGCATCTCGCCCTTGAGCAGACCTTCGCGAATCGGCTTGAAGTAGACATACCAGCGGTCGCGCGACCACGCCTCGACGCGCGGGTTGTGTCGAAAGAACGAGGCGCCACAATTGCACGCCGACGCTTTGACGCGGTCGTCGTACGCCGCCAGAAAGAACGTCCCGTGGCCGCCTAGCGAATGCCCGAGCGCGCCGATCCGCTGGTCATCAACCTCATCGAGGCTCTGTAACACGTCGATCGCGATGGAATGTTCATAGGTGAACTTTCCGACTGCAGTCCAATTCGGATGTTTCCTGTAGAACTGTCCTGTTTCGTACGGGCCTTCCGCGGGAATTCTGTGACCGGACACAAAGTGCTCGGGAGCGATGACGACGTAACCACGACGACAAAGATGATCGAGATAGGCCTTGTCCGGATTGTCGATCAGCCCCGCGACTCGTTTCTTGCCGTGTTTATAAGTCCCGTGCAGCGCCACGATTGCTGGAGCGGGGCCGTCGAGATCCAAGGGAATGCCCAAATACGCATGCGTTCGTTCGTCGGCTTCCACGCCATAGCTGATCAGTGTCCGCTGGTAGGCGCCATCGATGACGACCTCTTCGTGTACCCGCAATTCCAGCGGTGGCTTTTCCGGCTTGTGCTGATCGCGAAGCAGTTCAAGATATCGTTGCTTGAGCACCGCCCGTCGCTTCCGCCAGTCGTCTTTGGTCTTGATGCCCTCCGTTAGGTCATCCCACGACGAACGAATGTCGGGGACTTCAAACAGCTCGGGTTGTTTGCGACTCTGGGCCTTCGATACCACGGGCAGGGCCAACAGGATCAAGGCCACGTTCGCATACTTCATGGTGTGTCTCCTGAGGATGAGCGTTTACCGTCGACCGGCTGCCATTGAGCCCACATGGCTGCGCGACCGCGCTGGAGAGTCGTTAACTGTAACTCACGGCCGCTGCTCAAGTCCCTCACGAACAACTGCCGCACAGCGTCGCGTTTCGAGCCGTACAGCAACCAGCGTCCGTTGGCCGACGGCGCGATGTGGTAGTGCAGCGTCCCGGGCGCGGATTTGGTGAGCTGTGTGGTCTTGCCGTCGAGCGTCACTTGAAACAGCTCGACGTTCTCGCCAAGCTGAGCCGTGTAGAATACCGTTTTGCCGTCAGCCGACCAGGCCGGGATGTCGCTGCTTCCCTGGTGAAAGTCCGGCACGTCGAGGAACAGAATCCAGCCTTGATACCCACCGAGAGCGGCGAGCTTTCGCAAGCCCGTCCCATCCCGCCGCACAATGTACGGATTGCTGTGACCGTGCACTCCACTGACAAACAGCAGCCAGCGGCCATTCGGCGACCACGTCGGCGCGAAATCGAATGGGTTGCCAGTTTCGATGTGCCGGCGGTTCGAGCCGTCGGCGTTGGCGATGTAGACCTGATAGTTCGAGTGGTAGCTGACCAATTCGCCATCGCGTGAGGCACTGTATCCATAGGTGAATCCGGAGCCTTCGCCCGACACGTCGCGCTTGTTGCGACCGTCCAAGTCCATCAAGAATGGTTTCGAGACGCCGTCGATCAACGAAGTCATGAGCAGTTTCTTGCCGTCGGGCCGGAACGAAACGCTGTTATAGTGACTCACGCGCTCGATGGCCGTCACGTTGACGATGTCTCCTGTTGCGAGATCGACGAGACTCGAATCGAGTTCCCAGTTGCCCGGCAACATGCGAAAACGCTTGTGCTGTTCCTCCCACTTGGCGTTCTCAGGATCCTGCCAGCCGCGAGAAATAATCACTTGTTGCCCGTCGGGTGACCAGCCCGCGAACTGCGTCCACGCATCGGGATCATCCGCCAGATGTTCCGCAACAAGTCGTCGTCCCGTTCCATCAGCCCTCACCAGGATGGCCCTCTTCGTGCGAACATTCGCGTGTCGCCCGCCGGGCAGACTCGTGCGTAATTCGGTGTAGCCGATCAGACGATCCGAAAGTTGCAGTTCGTTCGCGCGTACAGCCATCGATAAGAGTAAGAGCGTTGCGAAAACCAACAGGTAAGTGGTGCAATCCATGCTGCGCGTCACGATTTGATCCGCATGGCCCCCTCTCCCGTTGGTGGGAGAGAGTTGGAGTGAGGGTGGCTGGGAATCAGATTGTCCCTCATCTTATTCTTCTCCCGCGAGCGGCGCAGGGACTTTAAGGAATTCCAGAGCATAGAGCCGCGCATCGGACAGATCGATGCGTACTCGAATGGATTGACCGGCCAGTTTGCTGATGTCAGAACCCGACTTCCATGAAACGATCGTGTCGGACGCGATCGGCTGGCAGTCGGCGAGATCGAAGCCCGGTAGCGGCGTGCCACGCTTGTCCAGCAGCGCGACCTTCGCATAACCACCATTGCGACACGCAACGTTCAAAAACAGCTGCTTTCCAACAGCAACCAGCGGCTTCGTTACAAGATGTCCTCCGGAATCGTCCGCGTCCAACGATACAAATCCGTCCTTTCGCAACGTCGCCACGCACAACGCCTGAAATGGTTCCGTGCCTTCCTCGAGCGAAACGGTCCCCGTTTTGCCGCCATAGTAAATCCACAGCTTTCCATCGCGCTCGATCGGCGGGCTCGCGAAGATCTTGAAGACTTGATGCCGCCAGCTCTGCTCCGGGCCGTCGGCAAAGAACAACTCGCGGATTGGTCGCTTCCAGTTGCGGCCGTCGCGGCTGGTCATCAGCTCCCAGTTGATTTTGACGGGCTCGCCTTTGCGGACTCGTCGCATCTCGCAGAAGCCAACGTATTGATCGCCGTATCGAAACCCATAGGCCGCTTCAGCCTCGTCGCCCGGATGGTCGCGCTCGTCAGCCGTGTGAATCCAGTCGGTGGCGCGCGTCCAGTTGATCGCATCAGGACTCCAGGCGTAAAGCTGAGCACGCTTGCGGTTCAGGCTCGACTTGGCCGCTCCGACATAGAGCTCTTGTCTTGAGTCCCACCAGAACATGCTGCGGTCGCTGGCTCGCAATACCGGCTGGCCGCCGTTCATCGGTTGCCAGTGGATACCGTCCTTGGACGACCAACCGTAATGTCCGGCTTGCGTGATTCCGAACTTTGTGCCGCCCCACTGCTCTTTGATGAGATCCTTCCTGTAGGGCCATAGCCCGATAAAACTGATCATCTTCCACGGCCGCTCGTGGTCGTGTGGTGTGTGCATCACCGAAGTGCTGTCGAAGTGTGTGCCGGGGCACGTCAGAAGAATGTTGTTGTTCTTGGAGCCGCGGAATTCGTGCAAGCCCAGTTCCGGCTTCCGCCAACGAACGCCGTCGTCCGACTCGGCATAGCAGAGATACGCCGCCTCGTGGATCGGCACATGATGCTGTTTCCGGTATCCTCGAAAGCCGGGCCGCGAATCATAGATGTTCAACGTCAGATACCAACAGTGAAACTTGCCTAGTTCCGTGTCATACCAGACAGACCCATACGGAATCCGCCGATGTTCCCAGGGATGTTCTGGAAAGATGACTGGATTTGCGGGCACGTCGTCGGGCTGATGCAGCGTCCGCTTGAGGCCCTTCTTCTCGTCGATCAGGTAATCGTCGATGAACAGTTGCGGTTGGTCCGCATTCAGTCGCAACGGCTCGACCCGCCGGGCGGCGGCACGCGGGGCACAGAGCACCACCACAAAACACGCGATGACGACGAGCGTCGTAAGATGACACAGTCTGCTCTGATTCAACATCATGACTTGAGTTATGGTAGCCTAACCAGTCGACACCTGCGAAGACGCAAGACCTTTCTTGAGCGGTGGAACGCCGAGAACTGATTTCGGAATTGATCTGACGGACCTGTTGTCCAGTCAGTTCTCAGTCGGGCGCCACTGCAGCACTTTGTCGATGAACCGGTAGGCAGCCTCGCGCTGGTCCGGTGGGAAGCCGTGTTTGCCTTCCGGGTAGACGGCGACGAGATTCGGTTCGACGTCCAACAGCCCGTACACCTGCTTCGCCGCATCGACGCAGCGGCGGGCGCTGTCCACCTTGAAGTTCGTATCGCTCAGCGGGGCGTGGACGTAAAGATGTCGCGGGGCGATGGCAGCGAGCACTTCGGAAAAATCGAAGGGCAGCTTTCGCGGGTCCTTGTCTCGACGCGCCAGCACACACGACCAATGTGCTAACAGCAACGAGAAAGCGAGCGATGGATAGCCGTAATCGCGGAGGATGGGGTTTCATGGCATTGTAATTCAGTTTTGTAGGATGGGCATTGCCCACCAAGTAACATCAACAACATTGGTGGGCAATGCCCAACCTACGGGGTTTGCCCTTGGTTAGGCCCATCGCAATGCCTACCCTGCCGATTCATTGTTAAGTTGGAGCCGCCCACTTCGGCAGCGGCAGTTGGTAGGACCGCTGCCCGCCAAATCCCTTGATGTTCAGCGTGTCGGCGATCGTGATTTCGGCAAAGCTGCACTTCCAATGCGTGGCGGCCATTGTGATGTAGTTCGTGTCGTCGTAAACCGTCCAGCGGTTGCGGTGCTTGTGACCGAAGAAACAGGCGAGCACCCGGCCATCTTCGGCGAACAGCTTGCGGACTTCCCAACCGTTGTCAACGTATGATTGCTGTTTGCCGACCGCAGGGAACGGTGCGTCGCCGCCTTGACCAGAGCCGCGTTCGGCTGTGTGATGCAATTCCTCATGACAGAAAACGATCTTTGCTTTCTGCCGATTCTGGGCCAGGTCTTTCGCCAGCCATTTTTTCTGTGTCGCGTCGATCCAGTAGCCGCCAACCAACCCATCCTTGCCGCGCGGTGCCGAATCGTCCGGCTGGTTGTTGCCATCGAGCACGATGAAATGAAAGCCGCGGACGTCGAATGAGTAGTACCGATGCGGTGTTTCGGTCGCGTCCAGGAATTCCTGCTTGGTGATGTCCTCGCCCGCGTGCCCACGGCCAATCAAGTCATTGGGCGTGATCTTCTCGTCGCCACCTTTTAGCCATCCCACGTCGTGATTGCCGATCACATGATAGCGCGGACATTTCAACTGGGCGAACACCTCGACGTGATGCTTTAGCGCTTCGAGCTGTCCGTGGTGCATTTCTTGCGTGGTCTGGCCTTCGGAGATCTGGCAGCCAAAGTCACCCAGATCGATCGTGAAGTCCGGTTTGAATTGCTTCATCTGGTCGACAAACTTTTTGAAATTCGCTTCGTTGCCCGGCGCGTTGCGTCCCAACAGGTGTGGATTGGCATTCAAGCCGAATCGCTGGGGAGCGGACTTCGTTGCCGCACCAAGCGACGCCGAAGCTCCAACCACGGCAAGACCAGCGGCACCGCGAGTGACGAAGTCGCGGCGATTTAAATGACGGTTCGATTCTTGTGAAGACACGTTAAAGTTCCTTCGCGTCGTTTGTGATTT
Organism: Planctomycetaceae bacterium; assembly: GCA_002726245.1. Lineage (GTDB taxonomy): Bacteria > Planctomycetota > Planctomycetia > Pirellulales > Pirellulaceae > PBSM01. Next base: position 23,776 of record PBSM01000047.1, read on the forward strand.
GAGCCGCGCATCTGTCGAGATGGTATCATAGTCGATGAACGGCAAAAATCGCTGGGAGTGTTTTTATGAAATCACATGTAGGGTGGGCATTGCCCACCATTTGTTTGGCATTCATGGTGGGCAATGCCCACCCTACCGAAATGCCGTCTCGTGGCATCTGTGCCCATCGCGGCGCGAGTGAAACGCATCCTGAGAACACGCTGGCCGCGTTGCGCGAAGCGGTCCGGTTGGGCGCTCAGATGATTGAATTCGATGTCGCGTTGACCGAAGATGGCCGATTGGTCCTCATGCACGACGACACGATCGACCGCACCACAAATGGGAAAGGGGCGGTCTCCGATTGGACGTTGGCGGAACTTAAGAAACTTGCTGCTGGTTCGTGGAAACACAAAAACTTCAAAGACGAGCGCATCCCCACGCTTGATGAAGCACTGGCCATCATGCCGGAAAACATCTGGTTGAACGTACATCTCAAGGGCGATGTTGAGTTGGCGGAGAAGGTGACCAAGAGGATTGTTGCCAGCCAGCGTCTGCATCAATCGTTCTTGGCGTGCGGCGTCAAAGCGGCTGAGGCGGCCAAACGCATCGATTCGCGTATCAAGATTTGCAACATGGAACGGCAAGGCAACTCGCTCGAGTACGTCAAGGAAACGGTCGCGATGAAGGCCGATTTCATCCAACTCTACACCGGCAAATCAGTTGATCCTGCTCACACGAAGCTGCTCAAACAACACGGTATTCGCATCAACTTCTGCTGCGCGAACGAAGCCGATTTCGTCCGGCGACTCTTCGAGGCGGGCACGGAATTCCCACTCGTCGACCGACTCAATCCGATGTTGAAAGTCGCTGATGAGATGGGGATTGAGCGGCTCAAACCTGTCTATCGCTCCACAGCGAAACGCAGCATCACTCACGGGCCGTTCGTCGGTCACATCACTTCCACAAGTGTCATGGTTTGGGCGCGGTGCTCGAAACCTGGCAAGTACCACTTGTCGGCTCGCAGCGACGGTGGCGGTGAAGTGCAGACCGAAGCTCAATCTTCGGCCGAACACGATGGCTGCGTCGTTTGGCGGTTGGAATCGCTCCGGCCTGCAACACGATATCAATACACGATCGAGTCTGAAGGCGAAAATCCGGTTGAAGGTGACGACTATTATTTCACGTCGGCACCAACCCAAGGTTTGGCCACCGTGCGTTTGGGATTCGCTTCGTGTGCGAGGGAAGACGAGGGGTCGGCAGCAGCCTGGCGTCAGATGCGCGTGGCTGATCCTCATGCGGTCGTGCTGCTGGGAGACACGCCGTACATCGATTCGACGGACCTAGCGGTTCAACGCGGGCGGCACGGTGAATTTGTGGCGGCTGCTGGTTTTAAAGAGCTTGTTCGCAACCGCTCATTATACGCAACTTGGGACGACCACGACTTTGGCAGCAACGATACCGACGGTAATTTGAAAGGCAAAGAGAATTCGCGGCGTGCGTTTATTGAGTATCGCGCGAACCCGTCGTACGGCGATGGCAAAGTGGGCATCTACACCAAGTTTCGCCGCGGCGGTGTTGAAGTCTTCCTATTGGACACACGTTTCTTCGCCGCCACGCAGCCCTCGCCGTTTGACAAGGATCGTCCAACGCTGCTAGGTGCGGAGCAATGGAAATGGTTGCGTCGCGAGTTGAAAGCATCGACGGCCCCGTTCAAAGTGCTGGCGTGCGGAATGATTTGGAATGGCGCGGTCCGACCAGGAAAGAAGGACCATTGGGGAACGTATCCACACGAACGTGACGCGTTGTTCGAATTTATTGGTAACGAGAAGATTACGGGCGTGGTTCTCGTCGGCGGAGACATCCATCGCACACGCGTACTTCGGTACGAAACGACCAAGCAAGCTGGTTACGACATCCCAGAGCTGATTACGTCGCCGACTCACGACGGAGTTATCAACAACGCCAACGTCCCTCACCCAGCTCTCGTCCACGATTCTGGCGAGCCGAACACATTTCTTTTGATGACAGTTGACACCAACAACGATCCCGCCACATTGAGCGCCAAGTTTCTGAACAAAGACGGACGGCCGTTTTTTGAAACGAAGTTCACCGAACAGGACCTTGAGTAGAGTGGGCATTGCCCACCGAATAGTTACCGAGTAGCTACGCTCGCCAGAGCGTGGACTAACCCGCACGAGTCCACCACCTGGCGACGGTAGCTACGGACACCTGTCCCTAGATCGACCACTACGGAGAATCCCGATGCTAAATCGCCGATCGTTACTCAAGAGTGGTGCCGCAGGTTTCTTTGGCATGCTCGGCCCTAACGGCTTGGCGGCACTTGCCGATGCAAAGCCAAAGCAACAATCAATGCGCGATGTGAATCGACGTGTTCGTCCGCTGTCGTGCGACACGATGGTAGCGTTGCCCGATGCGACGACGACTGGAACCACCGTGCTGGGAAAGAACAGTGATCGGCCGGTCTTCGATTGCCAGCCACTAGTGCAGTTTCCGCGTCAAAAGCATTCGCCTGAATCGTCGATCAAACTCGAATATCAAACGATTCCACAAATGCGCGAGACGTATGCGACGATCGGATCGAGTCCTTATTGGTGCTGGGGGTATGAAGAAGGCATCAACGAATTCGGAGTGGCGATCGGCAACGAGGCGATCTTTACGAAGACATTCGCCGATGCGGTCGAAGTGAGCAAGGCTGGCAAACCGCCCGAGCTTGGCCTGTTGGGCATGGACCTGTTGCGTCTAGGGTTAGAACGGGGCAAGACCGCTCGCGAAACGCTGGAAGTGATCACGAAATTGGTCGAGCGCTACGGTCAGTGGGGATCCGGCGTGCCAGGAATGGATCCCGAAACGGGTGGTTACGACAATTCATACATCATTGCCGATGGCAAGGAAGCCTGGATCCTGGAGAACGTGGGCAAGCGATGGGTCGCCAAGCGGGTGACACGCGGTGTGGCAGCGATTTCCAACCAACCGTCGATCCGAACCGAGTGGGACTTGGCCAGCCATGACTTGGTCGATTACGCGATCGACAAAGGCTGGTGGCCCAAAGCAAAGAAGAGCGAGTTCGATTTTTCCCGTGCCTACATCGACTTGAAAACGCCGTTGCAGCTTTCACAACTCCGAGTCCAACGTTCGCGTCAGCTCTTATGCCACAAGGAAAACGGCGAAGTCTCGCCGCAATGGGTCATGCGAGTTCTACGCGACCACTACGAAGACACATTCCTCGGCGGTCCAAACTTCAACGCCGCACTTCCGGATTTCCTCACGCTTTGCATGCACAGTTCGCCGGCCAATTTCACATGGGGGAACACCGCCAGTTCCGCCGTTTTCATCCTGCCAAACGACGACAAACGTTTAGCACAAATGTGGTGGACGCCAGTCACTCCATGCACGGGTCTCTATCTTCCCGTGTTCGCCGCATCGAACCGGTTGCCGAAAATCTTGAGCACAGCCGGCAGGCAAGGCAAAACGGTCACGCCACCACCGCAAGCAAAGCAAGACGAGTTCGCCGAAAACTCGTACTGGTGGTTATTCCGAGATCTACTCGATAAAGTCAAAGGCGACGAAACTGGCACAGAGTTTGGAAAACGACAACCAATTGCGCGCGCTGCCTTCAACGAACTTGAGAAGAAGTGGATGGAACAAAGCAAGACAGTAGAGAAGCTAGCTGTTGCCCAGCAAGCATCCGGTAAACTCCTCGACGACTTTACGCAATCATGCGTCGAGGAGGCGGTGGCAACCGTCAACAAGTTGCGAAAGGCTTAGCGTGGGCTTGCCCGCCAATCGGTGACCACGATGAAACTGACTTTGTTTGCGCTGTGCACTTTGTGCATGATCTTGGGCTGGAATCGCAGAAGTCGCTGCCGCGGCGAGGATCATTGGCGGCGGTGCACGTGTCACAACAAAGCCCATACTGGATAGCTCTTTCTTGACGGTGTGCTGGGTCTCGACGATCGCAAACTCGAATATATTCACAAAGGTCGTCCAGAACGCATCGACCAAAACGAAGGCCAGGTCTTCAAGGAGATTGCTTCCTAATGTCGTCGATCGGATATCTTGTATTAGTCGCCAGTCTATCGCTAGTGGCGAACGACGCTTCGCCCCCCGTCGCTCTTTGGGACTTTGGTGCCGAAGAGTCAACGCCGCTGACGTCGCATGGTGGTGTCCAGCGGGACCAAGCCGGGCCTCGACCACCGGAGTTCCCGGACTTCTCAAAGGACAACACTGCCGTGCGACTCGACGGCAAGGGTGCTTATTTCTCGGTGACGGATTCTGGACCGAACAGTCACTTCGACTTCACCAACGGCGATGCCATCACATTGGAAGCGTGGGTCAAGTTAGATGAAGTTCGCGAGGGCAGTCCGATGTACGTCATCGGAAAAGGGCGAACTGGTGCGCCGAAGTTTGCTAATGACAATCAGAACTGGTCATTGCGTATCGTCACTTCAAAGGGAGTGGCGAAATTGTCCTTTTTGTTTGCGACAAAGCCGGGTCCGGGTGATGCACACTGGCATCGATGGAGTTCCAAGGCAGGTTTTCAAGCAGCGACCGGCTGGCATCACGTCGCCGTCACGTATCGTTTCGGCGAACCGGATTCTATGCGTGGGTGGATCGATGGCGTGCCAACAGTCGGGACATGGGATATCGGTGGAACTACGAAAGCCTCGCCAATCGTGGATGATGATGAAGTGTGGATCGGATCATCGCGCGGCGGCAGCGCTTCAAACAGCTTTCACGGCTGGCTTGACGCGGTTGCGATTCATCGCGAGTTGCTCGACGACAAGACAGTAGCAACAAAGTTTCGTCGCGTTGGTGGACCTCGTGTCGTCAGGCCGCAACCTGAAGTCATGCCGGATTTCACGGATATTCCAAAGGGTCGCGTCCTGGTGACTTTCTCGGAAGGTCTGCCGACTCATGAGCGCTGGTTGAACGAAGGCGAGTCGTGGCCGAAGGAACATTCACGCTGGATCGGCGACCAGTTTCTTCTTCCGCGTATTCCGTTGCGCTACGACGATTGGGGAATACGAGCAAGTTGGAAGGCACCACTGCTCGTTCGCATGGCTGCTGGTGTCGAGCTATTGCCGGGCGAACACCAGCTTTTACTGCGAGCCCGTGCGCTCGGCAGACTGTGGGTGGATGGTGTTCTCGTTGCTCGTACCGAAGCCATTACCAAACAGCCGCCTAATGGTGAAGAACCAATCACACCGCTAGTAGCTCCACCCATGCCTGGGCTGCGAGTCGTGGGTTACCATCAGCAAGAACGTTTCACCACGGTAAAGATCGCGGAAACCAGCGATGGCAAACCGCGACGCTGCCGTGTTGTATTGGAGTTGGTAGTAGGTGGCAAGAATCTCCGCACCGAAACCGGTGAAGTATGCGTCGCCCTACGATCGGAAGATGAAAAGACATACACGGTGCTGAACGCTGGCAATTCCAGCCCACTCGAACTGACCGATACCGATTTCGAGACAAAGATTCGTGCTATCGAGTCTTCGCTTTCGCAGTTCGATGACCAAACTCGACGCCATGCCGCCGAATCACAGAACGAGTTCTGGCAGCAGCGGCATGAGGTCGCACGCGATTGGGCAGGCGAGCATCCTGCGCCGGCTGTCCCGTCCGTTGCGAATGTGTCCAGCAATCACCCGGTCGACGCGTTTATCGCCGCGAAGATTGAGCGAGCTCTCGCCGCTTCCGCCAAGTCGGATGCTGGCGAGGCGGAGAAGTTTCATACGAAGATACTGCCGATCCTTCGCGAGCACTGTTTCCGCTGTCACGGCGAGAAAGATAAAGGTGGGCTGAAGTTGAACTCTCGCGATCATGCTCTCAAGGGTGGCGACTCGGAAGTGCCTGCAGTCGCGCCCGGCGACATTGCTGCCAGTGAACTAATCGAGCGAGTTCGTAGCGAGGATGAAGACTTGCGAATGCCTCCGACTGGCGACGGCTTATCTTCCAATCAGATTGCTGCGTTAGAGCAGTGGATTCAGGCCGGCGCGGCTTGGCCGGCACCGCCAGTTTCCGCCGCTGATGTGGCCATGCCAGAAGTCGTGAACGACGAGGCGTTTCTACGTCGCATCTATCTCGACACCGTTGGCGTTCCTCCCGCGCAAATCGAGGCGGAAGAGTACCTTGCGGACGTGGAGCTCGGCAAACGCGAGCGTCTCGTCGTTCGGCTGCTTGCCGATGAACGATGCGCCGATCACTGGATGAGCTATTGGCTGGATTTGCTTGCTGAAAATCCGACGCTTCTCAATGCTTCGCTCAACAGCACTGGACCATTCCGTTGGTTCTTGTACGATTCGCTGCGCGATAACAAGCCGCTGGATCGCATGGTCACCGAGTTGATTTTGATGCGAGGCAGTCCGCACGAAGGCGGCAGTGCTGGATTTGCGATGGCCGCCGAAAACGACGCTCCTTTTGCCGCGAAGGGACATATCGTCGCCTCCGCGTTCCTTGGTATTGAGTTGCAGTGTGCTCGTTGTCACGACTCGCCTTTTCACAGCACGACGCAACGCGATCTCTATTCGTTGGCCGCAATGTTCGAGCGCAAGTCGGTTACCATCCCAGCAACGAGCCGCGTTCCCGATGCGTTCTTCGACAAGCAGCAGCGCGACTCGCTGATTCGCGTTTCGCTGAAGCCCAGCGAGCCCGTCACGGCTAAGTGGCCTTTCGCTGAAGTTACGGGGATCGATGACAACGAAGTGATCGATGCACTCATGCACCGGCCAAGTGATTCGCGCGATCGACTTGCTGCCTTGATTACTGCTCCGCAGAACCAACGATTTGCTAGGGTGATGGTGAATCGCATCTGGCAACGGCTAGTTGGTGCCGCTTTCGTCGAGCCAGTGCATGATTGGGAAGGTCGTGTGGCGAGTCATCCTAAGCTGCTCGATTGGCTTGCTGCTCAGTTGATTACGCACGACTACGATGTTCGACATGTCATGCGGCTGATCGTGACGTCGCAGACTTATCAACGTGAGGCATCCGGTCGCAATCTTGATGCGTCGCCCGAGCTGCGTTTCTTCAACGCGCCAGAACGCCGCCGCCTGACCGCCGAACATATCGTCGATTCGTTGCATGCGGTGACGGGCGCGGCGTGGGATGTGGAAGAATTGACGTTCGTGCATGATGGGCGACGCGCGGTGAGCAACCGTTTGACGCTAGGCCAGCCACGCCGCTCGTGGATGTTCGCGAGCTTGAACAACGAGCGTGATCGCCCCAGCTTGTCGCTGCCTCACGCGCGGGTTGCCGCAGATGTCTTAGAGGCGTTTGGTTGGACGGGATCGCGACAAAAGCCAATCACGGATCGTGGCACTGATCCCAATGTCCTGCAACCTGGTGTGTTAGCCAACGGCACACTTGCAGCAAACTTGACTCGAGCCGCTCACGGCAGTGTGCTAGCGCAACTGGCTGTTGATGCAGAGTCTCCTCAGTCGTTGACCGAGGCACTGTTTTTGCGAATTCTCAGCCGTCAACCAAACTCGACCGAGTTGGCAGCATTCTCTGCTGCGTTATCAGAGAGTTTTGACTCGCGTTTGATTCCGGAAAGTGAGATCGAGTTGCCACTGGCTCCTGCTCGATTGCCATTGGTAACTTGGTTTAATCACGGACAGTCCGATGCCAACACCATTCAGCAGGAAATCGAACGCCGAGTCCGCCAAGGTCCGCCACCAGATCCAAGGCTTGAATCCGAGTGGCGAGAAGTCTATGAGGATGTTGTGTGGAGCCTGATCAATCATCGTGAGTTTGTTTGGATGCCATAACGGCAATCGGAGAGAGACGGCAGAATCATGAGGGCAGAATGATATATATCCAGAGCGGTCAATCTTTATCATTCTGTCCTCATGATTCTGCCACAAGAAAACGATCGCAAATTGAGACAACAATGAGTTCTTCGACGAAAATCGACCGACGCGAATACCTTGCTACTAGTGCCGCCATCACCGGTGGCATCGCCTTGCCGCAGTTCAGTCATGCGGAAGCGACCACCAGCCTTGTCCAGGGCAAAGCCGAACATGTGATCTCGATTTGGCTGGGCGGAGGAATGGGGCAAGTCGACACGTTCGATCCGAAGCGAAAAGGAGACCCGAAGAAGAAGGTGGCGGGCTCTTACTACAACTCGATCGAGACGGCGGTTCCTGGCGTGCAGTTGTGCGAGCACTTGAAGGCGCTGGCACCGTTGATGGATCGCGTGACGGCTGTGCGAACTGTACATCACGAGATGATCGACGAGCATGCCGCCGCGACGAATCGTATGCATACCGGTCGCCCGATCAGCGGCACCGTAACTTATCCTTCGCTTGGTTCACTGGTCACTCACGAAAGAGGGGCCGTAAACGATGGGGCTCCACCTTATGTGTTGATTGGTTACCCAAATGTGACTCGTGGTCCTGGCTTTCTTGGAGCACGTCATGGTTACCTGTATCTGACCGACACGAGCCAGGGACCAGCCGGACTGTCTCGAGCCGATGGCATTACACCAACGCGACAAGCACGTCGCGAGTCTTCTCTCTCCGTGTTGCAAGATAGCGCGAAGCCCACTGACGATTCGCGACTGCTCGATTACGATGTGGCAATCGCGCAAAGCATGAAGTTGAGTGGCCCGGAGTTCACGCGAGTATTCCAACTGGACAAAGAACCTTCGGACCTGCGAACGCGTTACGGAGGCGAGTTTGGTCAACGCTGCCTGCTCAGTCGAAGACTTGTCGAACGCGGCGTGCGTTTTATCGAGGTCTCCCACAATCTCAACTTCCTCAATGGCATTGGGTGGGATGTTCATAACGAAGGCATCTTGCAACAGCACAAGCTGATCCAAGAACTCGATACAGCGGTCGCGACATTAATCACCGACTTGGAAAAGAAACGCTTGCTTGACAAGACGCTGATCGTCATCACCACAGAATTTGGGCGCCCGCCAGAATTCGATAGTGGCGGAGGCCGTGGGCATCAAGGCACAGCGTTTACGTGCGTGCTGGCCGGCGGAGGCCTGGCACACCACGGAGCGTGGGGCGAAACCGACGAATTGGCGAAGAAGATCGTAGCAAATCCCGTCGGAGTTCCCGATTTCTTTGCCACTATATGTGCCGCGTTGGGGATCGATTACGGCAAGTACCTCTACGACGGTGATCGCCCAGTTCCAATCACGGACACGGGACAGCCAATTGCAGAGCTGTTCGCTTAGCGCGAGTCGCACGGACATGTAGCGTGTGTTGGTCCAGCGATTCTTTATGACACCTCCGAGGGGATCGATGCCGTGGGGTCAGTTAACCAGGCTCTGAGCCATTATCGAAAAGGAACTTTATGCCATAGCAAGCAATTGGAAGCCTTTCCGGGTAAGG
>PBSM01000048.1 GCA_002726245.1 Planctomycetaceae bacterium
AAGAGTTTCGGCCTGTTGCGGGAATCACCGAAAGTCTTGGCGACTTTCGCTACCGCCACAACCCTAACTCTTAGCCGTCACAGGGCACTAGCATCGCTGGAGAGAGCATGCAGTTTTCGTATTCCACTTGATGCCCTGAGACCGCCTGCCCGCCGCCTTCGACGAGAGGTGTGAGTCAGCGTGGACGTGGCTCCCAAATTCGACCTTCGAGCCCGTGCATGGTGGTGAATTATACAATCGTTACTTAGACGAGTTACCGCCTGAACCGTGATCAGCGTCCACAGGACCGCGCCGAGGAAACGATGTCTGCATCCACCAAGAGTTTCGAGACCCAGAAACTGGAAATTGCCGGAAAGAAGATTGATATGAATGTTGGCGGCACGGGAACGCCGCTGATGTATCTGCATAGCGCTGGTGGCGAGACCGACTGGATGCCCTTTCACGAAGACCTGTCGAAGCATTTCCAGGTACACGCCCCAGCGCACCCGGGCTTTGGTATGTCAACGGGCTTGGAGCAAATCGAAGACATTCACGACATGGCGTGGCACTATGTAGACTTGTTCGAGCAGTTGGGATGGCGGCAGGTTCCAGTTGTTGGATTCTCGCTCGGTGCTTGGATCGCCCTGGAAGTGGCCATTCTGCGACCGGAGTTAATCAGCAAGCTGGTATTGGTTGCGGCTGCGGGAGTTCGTATCGACGGCGCACCGATAGCGGAACTATTCCTAAGCGACTTCAAGAAAGCCCAAGAGCTGGTCTTCTACGATCCCGAAAGCCCGGTCGTCAAAGTCGCGATGCCGCTCACGCTCGACGATTCGCGAGTGCTGATGTGGATGCGAGCCTTGGAAGCAACCGCTAAGGTCGGCCGGAATCCTTATTTACACGATCCCAAGCTGCCGCGGCATTTGCACCGCATTCGATGCCCAGTTCAAATCATCTGGGGACGGAACGACAAGCTAATCCCGCTCGCGCACGGTGAGTATTACGCTGAGCATTTGCCGGACGCGAACCTGTCCGTTTTGGAACAATGCGGTCACATGGTTCCCTTTGAGAAAAAGGAAGAGTTTGTCGAAGCAGTTATTGACTTTGTTTCGTTTGGACGCGGCGAAAGACGTACGCCCGCGTGACGGTAATCCGCTCCGACTCCAGTCACTACACTTACACATCGGATGAGCTCTTGGATAGGATGAGGTCGTTATGCGATTCGGGATGCTGCACCTGTTCGAAAACCCAATTGGCAAAACCGAGCATCAGGTCGTCAAGGAACAACTGGATTTGATGGTCGCCGCCGAAGACTACGGATTTGACTCCGTGTGGCCCGGTGAACATCATTTCACAGAATATGGGTATCTGGCATCTCCCGCGATCAGCCTTGCCGCCGTAGCCCAAGCCACAAAGCGAATTCGCCTTGGTTCTGGCGTCGTGATTTTGCCGATGAATCATCCGCTGCGCGTTGCCGAAGACTATGCGTTTCTCGACTTGATGAGCGACGGGCGAATCGATTTGGGGATTGGACGTGGGTACCAACCATTAGAGTTTCAGCGCTATGGGATCGACCAGACAACGACACGCGAGCGCTTCGACGAGTGTTTGCAGATTATCCGTCAAGCGTGGACGGATGGCGTGGTCGATTTTCACGGCCAGTACTACGACTTTACTGATGTACCTGTCCGGCCCCAGCCGCTACAACAGCCGCATCCGCCGATTTGGATGGCCGCGTTGTCGCCGCAGACGTTTGAACGGGCTGGCCGTTTTGGCTTCAACCTGCTGTTGGGAAGCGTTTTTGGGTTGACTCCGAAGCTGGCGAAAGAACGGATTCGTGAGTACTATCGTGGCCTCGCCAGCGCCGGACATACCGCAGCAGACAAGAATATTGGCTGCCTGATGCAGATCTACGTGGCCGATACGATGGAACAGGCCCAGGCTGATTTTCGGGGGCCGGTCGAGTGGTACTTCAAGACGATTTCGAAGTACATCGCTGGTGACAAGGTCGTCAGGAGCTACGAAACGTACAACGCATTCAAAAACGTTGCACAACAACTCGACTTCGAACTGCTGACGCAACATAAGTACGTCATCGCCGGTTCTCCAGACTACGTGACCGAGGAGATCACGAAAGCGCAAGACATCTATGGCATGACCGAACTGCTGTGTTGGACACGCTTGGGTGGCTTGAATAACGACAAAGTCCTGCGCTCGATGGAGCTAATGCAGGACCGTGTGTTTCCCTATGTTCGTGAGCTTGCACCGCCACCCAAGTTCGCTGCCGACGAACTACTCGATGCGACTGAGCTAACCGATGACCAAAGCTAAAGACGCTTCAGCTATCAAGGGTTCGCGGTAGGGACACCGGTTGCCTGGTGCCCTCTGCACAGATCCCAGCGAGCGGAACTACCGCACTGGGCTTCTACCTCAGGTGTTGACGCGCAGTCGCCGCCGACAGACAGCCTAGCTGCCGTATCCGTTTCAACGCATGTTGTAGGTTACGTTCACTTCGGGATCGGCATCTGAGCATTGAGCTTTCTGCGCCAGTCGTGAAGCATCTTGGTCAGCTCCGCCGTCTTCTCGGGCATTTGCAACGCCAGATCCGTTTTTTCGCCAATGTCGTCTTCGAGATCGTACAACGCAATCCGGTTGGCCGATGATCACAAACGGATAGTCAGAAACGCCACGGGTAGCGCAAATCGCCTCAACGGTGGGGCAAAACAGCTCAGTGCAAATGACAGCCGATGGTACGCCGCGAGTTTCGAGGCTGATCCCCCGGTGTCGCACATCAGGCACGAGTTACAGACGGGCCCCCGACGAGGCTTCGTCCGAGCGATCGAATCGTGCGAGCAGTGCGGGGAGGAAGACCAAGTCCCCGACGAGTGCGGCTGCGATCGTCGAGACGGCCATTGCGGCGAAGTACCGTTGGCCGGGAAGTTCACTCGAGAGGACGGTCCCGAAGCCAGACACGAGGATGAAGGTCGTGATGATCATCGCTGAACCAACGCCGTGAAACGCCGCTCGTAACGCTTCGCCCGAGTCCTTTCCCGCGCTTCGTTCATCACGGTAACGCGTCAGGAAGTGAATCGTATCATCCACAGCAATGCCCAAGCACACCGTAAAGGCGCAAACGCTGGCGATCTCCAACGGATGATTCAACAGCACCATCATGCTGGCGGTCACGACCAGCGGAAACAGATTCGGAATCACGGTGATCATTCCGATGCGAAGCGAACGATAGACAATTGCCATCACAATCAGGATCACCACCGAGGCCGTTCCCAGACTCGCGGCGAGATCGACGACGATGCGATACAAGTTGCGGCCTCGCCGAACGGGCTCTCCGCCAAGCTCGATTTGAAAGCTGGGGTACTTCGACTCCAGCTCTAGCAAGCGAACTTCGACACGCTGAAACACCGGCTCGTAACGGGCGATCCCCAAGTCCTGAATGCGAACGGTCATCAAGGCGCTGCGCGAATCCGTATTGAAATAAGACCCTTTGACGCTCGCTGGCAGCAGTTCCAGGAAGGGCAAGCGAGCCGTAACCGATTCGTCGCCGGGGAATGATGCCAGGATGTTCAGGATCGAAAGTGGATGTTGCATCGAATCCTCGTCGTTGAGGATTCGTTCAACGTCGGAGATCGCTGTCAGAATCTGTTCCGAATCGCCAGGCACTTCTTCGGGCCAGCTCACGACAACGCGCACCGACTCGATCCCACCCAACGCTTCATCGCAGTGCGTGAGTGCCTGATAGGCTTCGCTGCCGGTTGGTTGCGAATCCTTCGTTTTGTCGTCCGGACGAAGCTGTGCGGCGATCAGTCCCAGGCCGAAGGTGCTCACGATCGCCAGCAGACTGACTAGCTTCGCCCTTCGCAGGACCACGTCGATCACTCCGCCGAATCTCCGCAGACCGTGTCCGACGAGATCGTGTTCGTGTCCCGTGTGGATGTTGTTGCCGATCCAAGTGCTGCATAGAAAGGGAATCGAGGTCACGACGGCAAAGAAAGTCACGACGACGCCGATCGCGCAGCCTCGCCCAAAACCACGGACGAACTCTGAATGTGCCACCAACAGCGAAGCGAAACCGATCGCCGTTGTCAGGGACGTCAGCGCACAAGCCAAGCCGACGTGACGAATGGCCGAGCGAGCTGCTTCTTGCGGTGTTGCTCCGTCGGCGCGGGCGCGGCGAATGTGAACCATGAGGTGAACGCCGTCGGTCAGCCCCACCATCGTCAGCAATACTGGTAGCACGACGCTCGTCAGCGGATTGGATAGCTCTTCCAGCCAGTTCAACAGGCCGAGCGTCCAAATGATCCCCAGAGCCGGCGCGGACGCGACGACGAGAACAGCTCGAAGCCCGCGAAACAAGATCAACGCAATCACAAAAACCAGCGTGTAGGAGATGTATTGGAACTTGCGATGGTTACGATCGAAGGCCTGTTGATACGCGAGGTACAAAGGGACCGAACCGGTCAAGCGAATGTGCATCGGAACGTCGGGAGAACGCGCGGCGGCACCGCGAGCCAAGCGCAGAAGTTCACTCGAACAATCGGCATCGCTCGTTACGTAAAGCCAATCGAACCGGATTGGCATCAGCAGCGTCCGTCCGTCTTCTGACATCAACTGGCCACGAACGAGAGGATGTTTCGATACTTCTTCGCGGACTTCGGCGAACATCTCTGCCGAAGCATCGCTGGGAGGAAGTACCGGGTCACGCAAACCGAAAACGTTCAATACGGGAATCGTATCGACCCAAGTGAGTGATTCGACGTACGGCAGTCTCTCGACCTCCGCCACCATCTCCCGCAGCGCGGTCACGGTCTGAGGAGTGAACACGTCCGTCGTTTCGACAACCAGAAAGCAATCCGCCGATCGTCCCGTGAAATCGCGGGATGCGTTTCGGACGCGCGGACGTTCCTCGGAAGATTCGTTGCCAGCGGAGTTCGGCTGCGGAACGTATAGATGACCGCAGATCGAAAGGGCCGTTGTAGCTGCCAAGACGAAAAAGGTGAGAAATCGGTGGCGGGTAACCGTGTCGGCCAGCCAATGGATCAGAATCACGGCCCGGCCCTGTCGGCTTTTTCAACCTGCGAGCGGATAGCGGCAGCTCGCGCTTCTTCACGGGTGATCGCTTTGTCCTTGTTGGCGTCGAACCGTTTGAAGCCGAATGCTGCGAACGCGTCAGGCGTTTCGGAGCGTTGTACGATGCCGTCGCCATCCTGATCGAAGCGGCTGATCAAATCATCCGCTGCGCGTTTCGCACGAGCTTGCTGCGCGCTTGTCACTTCCTTCTTCGTGCCTCGTCCTAACGCGCGATTCGCTGGATCAACCGGAATCGATACATCGAAGAAACTGATCATCATCTCTTGCCATGTTTGATCGCCCCATCGCACAGTGATCGATGGATCGGGATTGACGAGATTCTTCTCCGAGTTGTCAAACAACGCGGTGCACTCGAGTCGCAAGCCGTTCGTCAATGGAATCGGTTCCCGCAGCAAATAGGCATGCTGCCAGTTGAAGTCGTATTGCGGCACGTCGAGCAATACTTCACGGTCATTTGGATCCGACGCATTGCTTGCTTCCACGCGGAACGACCTGCCGCGGACATGCATGTGAGGCGCGATGGCGTGCAGCTTGGCACCTGGCGGGAAGTTTCTCTTCGACGCTTTGACCGGAAAATCCGAGGCGTTCGGCGGAATCTCGAACTCATGATTGATCGCCGCGAGAGTAATCATCTCCTCGCGGACATCCGCCGGATCAGCAAAGATCAAGCCGACCTTCGTAGTATCTTCCCGCGGCGAACCGGTCGGCGTGTAGTGCATCTGGAAAACCAGTTTCGATCCGGCGGGAACGAATCTGGCTCGATGAGACGGCAATTCAAAGGTGCTTTGGCCCGGAACGTAAGCAGTTAGCCAACCGAGGCCGTCGTCGTCGGACTCTTCCGGCGCACGGAAGAAGATAATCGCATGATGCACAACAGCTCGGTTGCCAGGAATGATCTCGGCCGCGCGAATCCACTTGTCTTCCGCGAATCCCGCATCAACGACAAAGTACTGGTACTCGATCGTCCCTTCCGCCGCGACGATGTACGGTCGGTCGCGCATCGCGATGACGGTATCTGGCGGACTCGATAGACGCCAGCCAGTCACGTACTCGATAGGCTCGGGCAAGTGCTTCTCATCTCCTTTCGGTGAACCGCTCGCGACCCAATCGTAGACGTGTTGCTTCTCCTCGTTGGTCATCAAGCGTTCATTCTGGAAGCTGCCATGCTGTGGGTTCGCATGCCAAGGCGGCATCCGCTGGTCACGGATCACTTCGGCAATCATTTCCGACCACCCAACGACCTCGTCGTAGTCGGTCAACTCAAACGGACCAATCTCGCCCCTCCGATGGCATTCGACGCAATGCTTCTGGAGAATTCTCGCGATTTGGTTCGAGTACGTGACTTCGCTCGACTCGTCCGGCTCGCGCACACGACCAATATGGCAACCAACCGAATCGGCCGTGGGCTTGCTCACCAGCTTGCCGGCCAGAAGTTCATCAATCGCTTTCCGCAGATCGTGTACGGTTGGCTTTTCGCGGACGTAACCCACTCCGTATTGATCATCGATCCGGCCCCAGTACCGGATAACTCGCTGCCCATCAAGGACGAAGACCTCGGGCGTCCGGACAGCTCCGACTTGATCGGCAACTTGGTTGCCGAGATCCTTTAGCACCGGAAAACCGATCTCGTACCGCCGCACATAGGCAGCGATCTCCGAACGCGAATCTTGAACGTTCGAGTTCACTCCCAAGAATGCAATGCCCTTGTCACGATAACGTTCTGCCAGCTTGGACAATCGCGGACCGTACAGCTTCGCCAGCGGGCATTCGGTGCCAAGGAATGCGAGCACAACGATCTGCTCGTCCGCGTAGTCTGCCAATGCGCGCTCGCGACCGTTGGAATCGTTCAGTCGAAAGTCTTCGACCGACGAACCTATCGGCGAGTCTTCGGCAGCCTCCGCAGTCACAGAACTCAAACCATGAAGCACGGCAATGCAGAGCAAAGTGCAAAGGAATCGATGCGACATAATTGGCTATACCGAGGACAGACTGAGTCATTAACACCAAGTCTCATCGTAGCCGAATTCGATGCCGCTGTTGAGGCGGGCTTAAAGCAAGGATTTACTTCGAACGATCCTTGGTGTTCGATTATACGGGTGTTACGGCCTCTCCCAAACGGCCGGCAGGCTCTGCGACGCTTCGCCGTAGGTTTGCGAGACAACGAAACCGCTGGCTTGTGACATGTAGAAGATGCGGCCGTTGGAAACGACCGCGCCGAGACACTCGCGCGAATCGATCGCCGGGCCAGTTGAAACGAGCTTGCCGTCGTCCGACAAGTCGATCATGTCCATGTTCGCGCCGAGGACATACGGCTCGGAAAGCGTGAAGCGGCAGCAGGCGTAGTTATGGCCGATACTGCTGACGACCTTGCCAGTCTTGCGGTCAAACACGTTTCCTTTGCCGCGAAGTGCGTTCGAGAAAATGAACTGCTCGCCAACCGTCACAACGTTCAAAGCCGAAGTCACCGCATCCGACTTCCAAGCAAGCGAGCCGTCCTTGGCATTCAAGCACCACACGAAGCGGTCATCCGTTCCTTCTTTGGCTCGGTTGAAACCGCCGATGTAAAGCCGTCCGTCGCGCGCGCTGAGCGTACACTTTGACGTAACGTAATAGTCGGTGTTCAGCCACTCGACCTCGCCGGTTTCCGGTTTCAAGCAGGCGGTCAGCCCGTTGTTCTTCTCTGGCAAGCCGCGACGCGCGCGTTGGCTCGCGGCGTAGCCAAAGAACGTCGAATAGAAGAGCTTGCCGTCTAGCAAACAGATGCCGCAGTCGTTGCCGCCGCGACCATATTCGGAGAAATCCTTCTCCCACACGACTTTGCCGGCATCAAGATCCCACGCCCAGACACGCGGGCGATGATCTTTGGGATAGTACGGATTGTCGTTCGAATAGATCCAACTCATCACTTCTTTCCCACCGCGTTCGACCGGTTTGCCACGAAAGATAAACGGCCTTTCGGTCCCTTGCGAAGCGTACTTCCCGGAGCCGGAAGCGTAGATCGCGACGTTGCCATGCACGACCGGCGGGAATTGGCGACTCCAGCTTGGCGAGCCGGTGAACGGAGCTTCCCACAGCAGCTTGCCAGTCGCTGCGTCCAGGCACCGCATCAATGACCGTTTGATTCCGGCCTGGGGAACGATCAGCTTTCCTTTCACGTACAGCGGCGAGGTGAATGACAAATACACATCGGGCCAGTATCGTCTCCACAACAGCCGCCCGGTGTCTTGTTCAACCGCGATGATCTGGCCTTCGGCGGTGTGCATGTACAGCCGACCGCCGCCGCAAACCGGCAAGTGTTTTACCGTTCCTTCGAGCCGCCGCGCCCAACGCATTCGCAATGGCGGCTTCAGGTCTTGCATATTGGCATTCGTGCCGCTGAAGTCGCCATAGTTGGTGTACCAGTCGAACTTCTCATCAGCCAACGGCCCGGTTAAAGGACTGCGGACCTTCCAGACTTGCAGGTCCTTCTTCGGCAGAGGTGCTTCGCCGCTGGGGCCGAAGATGTAAAGGTAACCGTCTTCGCACGGAACGTAGATGCGCCCGTCGGCGATCGCGACTGGAGCCGTAATCGGCGCACCGAACGCCGTCGCAAACGAAGATGCTTCGCTTCCGTCAAGAGGCACGATATAGAGCTTTCCATCGAGCCCGCCATAAACGGCATGGTTGCGAGTCAACACGGGAGGGCAAATCGAACCGGCCTCGCACAGAACCTCAGGCTCTTCCTGCCCGGCGGTGTGGCGGCAAAGACCGTGCCCGTGCTGCGGACGAACACGATAAACATCGCGGCCGCGAATGCTGACAGAAGCGAAGCTCAACAGGCCATGCCTGTCGATCGATGTCTCCGTTCCCATCACAAAGCTCGTTTGAAGCTCGTCGCCAGCCAGCCGCATCATCTCGACACGGCCTGCGTTATCGCGACGGTGCCACTGCACATAGACATTGCCTTCGTCATCGGCACTTTGACCGAACGTGGCGGGGAACTCTTTGCCCGCGTAAGACGGAATCTCTCCAACCGTGCGCAGCTTTGGACGATCGCCTGTATCGTCGAGAAAGATCGTTCGGCCGCCGGCCGGCATGACGACCGTCTTGCCAACGAGGCAGATGTCTCGCGAACAAACAAAGTGATCACGCCACGTCACCCGGTCTCCACGAAACGCCAGCCAATCTTCACCCTTCCACCGATCGCCATCGAACCCAACAACTTCCTTTACGAAATCCCAAGTCCAGGCAACTTCGCCGTTCGGCTCGACAGCATGGACTTTCGCTCCCAGTGTCGCGAAATAAACTCGGTCGGCACCGACAGCAGGTGCCGTAAAGACTGGCTCGCCGCAATCGATCTCTTTGACAACGGCACCGCTCTCGCGATCGAGCACGTAGTAAAAACCCGCTGCAGTTCCCACGTGCAAGTATTCGCCGACGACCGCCGGCGAAGCCACATTGTTACAGTTTCCGTCGCCTCCGTGCGTCGCAAACTTCCACACAACTTCATGCGAAGCCGTATCGATTGCAAAGACGACTCCCGATCCATCGACGACGAACACGTTGCCATCACTAACAACCGGCGACGTGAAGATCGCGTCGGTCAAAGGAACGGCTGCGACCAAACCGACGGGTGTCTGTAGTGAAACCTCCGCCGCGTTCCCGGAACGCAAAGCATCGCCTTTCAGTTGAGTCCAATCACTGGCCGCATTCGACACAGTACACCAACCGATCACAAACAGCGCCGTGGCTAAGAATTCTGACGATCGCTTCATATTCATCGTGTGCTTTCTGACTGATACTTGACGTGTAAGGCGCGACTCATTGTAGCTCGTAGCGATGTCGTGTGACGTCGGATATTCGCTTCCGTGGACCAGCCCGGCGGTTACTTGAGCCCTAATTTCTTTCCCTGTTCCAACAGCGTAATCGCTTCTTCGACGCGTCGTTCTCTTGTCTCGGGACGCTTCGCGGAAGCGATCCAACCGATAAAGTGTTTCCTGTAGCCGGGTGCCAGATCGGCGAAGAAAGCGTTTGCCTTCTTGTTCTTGGCGAGGGCGGTCTTCAGTTCCGGGGGACTCTTGCAGGGATTTGTGGGCGGGCTGACTCGGTCCAACGCCCCGATTTCTTCGCCGCATCGATCACAGCGAGCCTGGCGTCGGTAATCAGTTTCCGACGCAGAAGCTTCATGACCCGCTTCTTATTCGCGTCGGACCAGGCACTGTCAGGCTTGCGAGGCGTAAGTTTCCGGGCGTACCGGTCGTCATCGAGCTTCTTAATGATGCTATCGATCCAACCGAAGCACAAAGCCTCTTCGACGACGTCATCGTATTCAAGCGTCGGTCGTCGTGTGTGCTTCTTGTAGAAGACCAGCCAGATCCCAGTCTCCTTGTCGTGGTTCTGAGTCAGCCACTGCCGCCACTCAGATCGGGTTGTCAGGCATACTTGTTTCATGTCCGTCCAGGTTAGAATAGTTCCCGTCGCCAGGCAACAAACACTTACTGAATCAGTCGGTGGCGAGTGCTACTCGTTGTCCCGGAGGGACATGGGCGATTAGCCCCAGGCTTTAGCCTGGGGGGACTCGATAGCCTTAGACACCAGTCCCGAAGGGACGACGGCGAGCCGCACTCCCGTGCCGTCGTCCCTTCGGGACTTCGGACCGTGCGATGTGGTTGGTCCCCCAGGTTGAAACCTGGGGCTAATCGCCAAGGTCCCTTCGGGACAAGAGAAACACTGCCGGAAGATCCTAACTCGCCGCTTTGAAAGAAGAACAATGAAACACCTCGCGCAAATGCTCCTTGGCCTGATCATTGCAACACACGGCTTTATCGGCGCAAGCCTCCGCGCCGAAGATCTAACGTGCCTGACCGAGAATGAGCGGAAGCAGGCCGTACTCTATTCCCACTTGCAACAAGAAGCGTACGCGGCGCTGGATCGCCGGCGAGAGGTCTACGAAGAACTCGAAACACCGGAGCAAATCCGCGCGTATCAGCAGCGACTGCGTGACTTCTTCGTCAAACAACTCGGAGGCTTCCCCGAACGAACAACGCTCAACGCGAAAACGGTCGGCACGATCAAGGCCGATGGTTATCGCATCGAGAAGGTGATTTATGACAGCCAACCACACCATCGCATCACGGCGAACTTCTACTTGCCGGATGGTGACGGACCGTTTCCGGGCGTCATTGTATCGAGCGGCCACAGCCGCACGGCAAAGGCCGCGGATTACAACCAACGCTTCGGCATCATGATGGCCAAACACGGCATGGCCGCGTTGTGTTTCGATCCGATCGGGCAAGGGGAGCGGTCGCAGATCCTGAACTCTGAAGGCGAGAATCAGTTCTCCGGCACGACCACCGAGCATTTTCTTGTTGGCGTGGGCTCGATTCTCGTCGGTCGCAGCACGGCTCGGTATCGCGTTTGGGATGCGATGCGGTCGATCGACTATCTGTGCAGCCGGCCAGAGATCAATCCCGAACGGATCGGCATGACGGGATGTTCGGGCGGCGGCACGCTGACCAGTTACACGATGGCGCTCGACGATCGCGTGAAGTGTGCCGCGCCGTCGTGTTACCTGACGACGTTCCGGCACCTGATCGAAACGATCGGCCCGCAAGATGCCGAACAAAACGTCTTCGGCCAAATCGTGTTCGGACTGGATCACCCGGACTACGTTCTGATGCGTGCTCCCAAGCCAACCTTGATCAGCTCGACGACAGGCGACTACTTCAGCATCGAAGGAGCCTGGGACAACTATCGTCAGGCAAAACGCATCTATACGCGATTGGGATTTTCCGAACGGGTCGATCTGGTCGAAGCCGAAGGTAAGCACGGCGTGCGTCCACAGGCATTGGCAACGATTGCTCACTGGATGCAACGATGGCTGCTTGACCGTGACGCGCCCATTCCGGCTGAAGAGTTGGAAACACGTCCGCCGAGTGAACTGCTCTGCACCGAGTCGGGGCAAGTGCTCAGCCTTCCTGGTGAGCAATCCGTTTTCGACTTGAACGCGGCGTACGCAGTGCAACTGGCGTCGAAACGCAAGAAGCTGTGGGAGACAGAATCGCGTGAGGCAATGACCGCGAGAGTTCGCGAGGTTGTCGGAGTCCGTTCCGATGACAAGTTGTCTCCGCCGAAGTGGGAAGACAAAGGCCGCGTTCAGCGCGAGGAATATCACATCGACAAGTTGGTGTTGCGAACCGACTCCGGTATTCCATTGCCAGGGCTGACATTCCACCCCGTGTCACCGGACGACGATGCGTATTTGTACTTGCACGACGAGGGCAAGCTTGGCGATTCTGGGGCTGGCGGTCCCATTGAAGAACTCGTTGACGACGGATATGCCGTCGTGTCAGTCGATTTGCGAGGACAGGGTGAAACTTCGTCAGGCAAGCGCGATGACTTGCTGGGCGATTGGAAGACCTATTCGCTTGGCTACCTCTTGGGTCAGTCGTTGATTGGCAAGCGGGTTGAAGATGTCTTAGCCGCGGGGCATTTCGTCGCTTACTATCAGAAGAAGAAAGACAGTCCTCGCGCCGTCCACTTAGTCGGTGTCGGCCAAGCGGGCATCGTCGCGTTACACGCTGCGGCGATGAATCCGAAGCTGTTCGCTTCCGTCACGTTGCGCGACACGCCGCGCGATTGGTCCTCAGTCGTTGAAGAAACGGTTCCCGCCGGACAATTTGACAGCACCGTGCACAGTGCGCTCGAAGTCTACGACTTACCGGATCTAGTTCGGTTGGCTGGCGAGGAAAAAGTGCGGTACGAATAGCGGTTGCCACGGGCGCAATGCCCGTGGCTAGTTGGACAGCGCCACTCTGCGGCGTGATAGCACACATAAGTTGTTTGGGACGAGTCGTTTAACCCGTGGCCGAAGGCTAGGATGGTTTGCCGTGCTGCGTAGCCTTCGGCCACGGGTTAAACGACGAGCTGCTAAGGACTGCACCACGCTACAACTCCAACATCTCGGGGAAGTGTTCGGCGTACCACGCGCGGAGAATCTCGACATCTTCCGACGTCGCTGGTGGATAAGGCCCGCGGCTGTGCAGGCTTGTCTTCAGGAAGCCGCTGGCCACTCCTCCCATCCGATCAAAGGCTGAATCGGTCAAGCCCTTCGGACTGTACTGTCTGTCCAAAAACTCGAACAACGGCGCGAGGCGTTTCTGCGTTGCGTTAACCGCGTCCCAGTCGCCGGCTTGAACCTCGTCCCACAATGCCAAACAGACTCGCGGGTTCCAGTAAATCACCGAGCTGCAACCGCCCCTTGCGCCGCGCGGCCCCAGCGATGCCCAAAGGCCTTCGCCAACGAAGACGTTGACGATCTCCGACAAGGCTTCGCAACCTTCTTCGGTTGCGCCTATCGTTCCGGCATTCGCTTTGACCATCAGATAGCTGGGGACTGCCTCGTGGATCGCACGGTGTTGGTCGAGCGATAGCACAACCTTGCAGCGAGTCGTTTCGTAAATCGACAGCGCCAGCCCGCCAGCCGCTTCGGAAACCTTCTGGAAGAAAGGCACAATCTGCGGCTCGCCCACTTCCATCCAGAACGGCAGCGCAACCTGGATCGCATCGGCACCGATCTCGGCGGCGAACGCCGCGCGACGTTGCACACCAAGCGTGTAAGTCGAAGAACAGCCGATCATGGCCGGTTTGTGGTGTGCACGGCACGCTTCGACCGTTGCGCGAGCGACAGCCTGGAATTCATCGAATTCCATGGCATAGAACTCACCGGTCGTCCCGCCAGTATAGACGCCTGGCACATCGGCCTCGCAGCAACGAACCACATCTCCGCGGTAGGTTGCTTCGTCAAACTTGTCGTCCTTCGTCCAAGCAACAGGCAGCCCGGCCCAGGGGCCGATGAAAGTATCGCGGGTTAACATGGGAACCTCGTTCGGAAAGACTGAACATCGAATATCGAACAAGGAATATCGAAAAAAGCGGGAAAGAAACGAGATTCTCCTTTCGGAGTTCCTTGTTCGATATTCGTTATTCCCACGGCAGAGGTGTGCTCGGTATTCAGCACTTAGTACCAGCACTCAGCACCGTGCCAAACATCCGCTCTGCATTCTCACATAAGATTCGCCGTTTGTCTTCAAGATCGAGGTCTGCTGAATCGATGCGAGCTCGCTGCATAGCGGTCGAGTAAAGCGGCGTGTCGGTGCCGAGCAGGATTCGCTCCGAGCGAATTTCTCGCACGGCCCATTCTACCAGCCCAGGCATTATCGATCTGGCGCTTGATGTATCGACGAACACATTTCCGCGCTTGCAGGATTGGATTGCTCGCACTTGCAAAGTTGGGTCACCTGCCGCGCCGCCACCGTTTCCCAAGTGAGCCAGAATCAGTCTCACTTCCGGATACGCATCGGCGAACGGAACGAAGTCGCTCGGCAAGCTGCACGGATCGCCGCTGTGAGCCAAGACGATCGCACTGTACTTTGCGGCCAGCGCGAACAAGGCATCGCCGTGCTCCGCGATGGCGTAGGCATGCTCCTCCGGGTGGATCTTAATGCCGACACATTGTGGTTGCGCCAGCATCTCATCAACCTGCTCAAACGTCTCTGGCTGCCAAGGATTCGCGATTACCCACTGCAAGAGGCCTTCTGTTTCGGCCACAACTCTCGCGGCTTCAACATTCCCCGCAACTGAATCCGCGCCTCCTCGCGGTAACAGACCAGACAGCGGCGAGACAATCGTCGTGCGGATGTTGGCTTGAGTCGCACGCGCCACTACCGTCGCGGCATCTCCCGAAGCAAACTCATTTGCGATCGGAGGCGCTTTCTCTCGAAAGTACACGCCGTAATGTGCGTGGACATCGATGGCTTGGATGTCGCGAGGATCCATCGGCTATTTGCCTTCCTTTCCAAAAACAACGGCGTGCCACGACAGCTTCTCTGCCTGTGCCACATTTCGCTGTGGAAAGACGAGACTGAGCGCAACAGCAATCAGGCAACTGGACGTTGCGGCAATCGGCGTGATCAAGAACGGACTAGGCCCCGACAGATTCTCGGTTGCGGCCTCGAGCGTTGCGTAGTTTGTCATGCCGATCGCCCAATTCAACTCGACCCACCAGGCACAGCCAACGGCGATCGCTAACCCGGCATAAGCAGCAATGACGACGGCTGTTTGACTCGCACGCCGCAGGAACATCCCGACGACGAACATCGCCCCCAACGGCCCGAGTGCACAGTTAAACGTCCTGGCCGTAATGCCGATGATGTTGTAACGCTCGGGAATGCTAAGCATGATCCAGGCCACGGCAGTGCATACAAGCCCCACGATCAGCGTAAGCACTCGTGGCAGGTGAAGCTCGTTCGATTTTGATTCGCGCTTGCGCAAACGGATGAAGACATCGATCGTGAGGACGGCGGCGACGGAGTTGATTCCCGAATCAAGGCTCGACATCGCGACAGCGAATAGGGCGGCAACGACAAGTCCCGACACGCCTACCGGCAACCCGTAGGTAATGAAATGGGGAAACACTTTGTCAGAAACCCGTTCGTCTCGCGGATTGCTGATTCCGTCAGCGATCTCGGCTTGAAAAGCTGGATCGAGATAGTACGTCAGTAAGGCCATTCCACAAAGCGCGAGCAACACCATCACCACAAAGTCTCCGACGAAGTTCACGATGTTACTCCGCACGGCCGCCTTGACCGAAGGTGTCGTTAGGTATCGCTGAACGGCAACTTGATCACCAATGAATGTACAGCCGTACCAAAACACGGCAGCGAGTATCGTGAAGAGGATGGTGTTACGTTCAGTGATATCCCAGCTTGCCAGCGGCGGAAACTTGTGACCCGCACCTCCGGCGGTCGTTGTGTTCCACCAATCAATCGGTCCGGTGCCGGTATGCCAGGCGACGAAGATCAGTGTTAGCACGGCTCCGAGAAACAAAGCGACAAACTGAGCGACATCGGTCCAGATGACCGCCTTGATCCCGCCGAGCATCGTGTAGAACGTCGCGAAGATGCCAACCGCGAGCAAGACAATCAGCGTCCAATCGCCCAGCGGCAGATCGACGCCCAGCATCTCGATCAGACTCTCATGCGTGATTTGCGCGACAGCGCGGGACGCTGTTAGAACGATGGTCGCCATCCAGAACAATCGCAAGATCAGGACGAACATAGCTACCGCGGTCAAACGTGCCACAATCCCAAAACGCCGTTCCAGGTACTCATAGATGCTGGTCACACCCAACCGCATAAAGAAGGGAATCCAAAGTGCGTTCACGACTAAGAATGCAATCGGCATGGCCATCCAACCGATTGACATGGCCAAGCCGTGTTGAATGACCTCACCAGGGGCGGCGAGATAAGTGACGGTCGATAGCATCGTCGCGATGATGCTGAGCCCGACCGCCAGCCACGGCATCTGTCTACCGCCGACGAAGTAGTCTTCCTGTTCGTCTTGTTGCCGCGAAAAGTACCAACCGGCGGCAAGCACTCCGCCGAGGTAGATGGCGATGGCGACATAATCCAAGCCCTGCAAACCGGTTGACGCAATGAGTAACAAGGATTCGTGCATGGGCAGTCCAACTTCCAGGAGCCGCGTCATTCTAACGGTGATGGAGCAGCAGCAGCAGCCGGGAGTTCGCCTCGGAGTTGGGCACGATTTCCGCTACAACCGGCACAGGGCAATCGATGATCGGTCGTGTGCCTGGTTCTTAAGCAGCA
This sequence comes from Planctomycetaceae bacterium, assembly GCA_002726245.1. Taxonomy (GTDB): domain Bacteria; phylum Planctomycetota; class Planctomycetia; order Pirellulales; family Pirellulaceae; genus PBSM01. The sequence goes on from PBSM01000048.1 coordinate 16,731, forward strand.
GCCGAGCTCCCGCCCTTTGACACCTCGCCGTAAGCCGTTTAGTATGAAGAGTTTGCCGAGAGATTCTGTTCCAAGCAGGTCATTGTCCCAAGACGAGGCAGCGGTTGAGCACACCTTCGAGATCCGGAGTCTTCGACAAAGCGACGGATCGCCTCGTTGAACAGTTCACCGAAAGCGTGAGCTTCGATCATGAACTGTACGCACAGGACGTGGCCGGGTCGATTGCGCATAGCCATATGCTGGCGAAGGTTGGCGTGATCACCGCGGACGAACAACAGCAGATCGAACGAGGGCTGCTGGAAATCCGTGCCGAGATCGCGGCGGGCAACTTCGAGCTCCGCCAAGACCTCGAAGACATTCACATGCATATCGAGCGGGCGTTGATCGACCGCTTGGGGGATGTCGGTCGGAAGCTGCATTCGGGCCGCAGTCGGAACGATCAGGTTGCCACTGATTTTCGTCTGTGGGTACGCGATGCAATTGATGCGATCGACGAAAGTGTCGTCGAGTTGCAACGGGCCTTTGTCAGCCGTTGTGAACGCGACGCCGACGTAGTTCTTCCCGGGTACACACACCTGCAACGCGCTCAGCCCGTTCTCGCACCGCATTACTGGTTGGCTTATTGCGAGAAACTGGAACGAGATCGCGAGCGGTTGCACGACTGCCGCCGGAGGGTCAATATTTCGACGCTCGGAACGGCCGCGCTCGCTGGAACTTCTCTGCCGATCGACCGCGAAGACGTCGCCCGCCGGTTGGATTTCGAGGGTGTTTCGGCAAACAGTATCGATTCCTCCAGCGACCGCGACTTCGTTCTCGAAACGGCGTTCGTGTTGACGTTGATCGCCGAACATCTGAGTACACTCGCGGAAGAATGGGTCCTTTGGTCGACCGTTGAGTTCAACTTCATCAAGCTGCCTGAAGAATTCTGTACCGGCTCATCGATCATGCCCCAGAAGATCAATCCAGACGTGATGGAGTTGATACGCGGCAAGACCGCTCGCGTGATCGGCAATCTGCAGGCCTTGCTCGTGTTGGTCAAAGGCTTACCGCTGGCCTACAACCGTGATCTCCAAGAAGACAAGCCGCAACTGTTCGATTCGGTCGATACCGTCAAGGCGTGTCTAGACATCGCCACGCCGGTTGTGCGTGGAGCTGAGTTGCGACGTGATTCGATCGAAGCTGGGCTGGAACGAGGTTACCTCGACGCAACGACTTTCATGGAATACCTGATCCGGCGAGGTATCCCACAGCGAACGGCACACCACTTGGTTGGCCAGCTTGTCCGTACTGCGATCGACAAGGGCGTCTCGCTGGCTGAGTTGCCGCTGGCGGAATTCCAGCAAGCCCATGCCGACTTGGACGAGACCGTCTACGACGTGTTGGGCACCAGCAATGCGATCAACGCGTTTGTCAGCTATGGATCAACAGCGGCAACGGAAGTCGCGAAAGAAGTTGCCCGTTGGATTGAGAAACTAGAATAGTGGCCATCACGCTCCGCGTGATGGCTACTATAGACGACAATTGAGAGTTACATCATGTTGAGACAACCAACTTGGATTCTGTTGAGTTCGCTGATCGTGTTCGTGATCAGCACGTCCGCACCTGCGCAAGACGATCCGTTTGGCGGTGCGAGCAGCGGTGGCGCCGATCCCTTCGGCGGCTCCGATTCTGCTGCTGGTGATGCACCTGCTGCGTCAGACAGCGACAAAACCGCGGCGAAGCCAGAAGCGTCCGATGACGATCCGGTCGTGCGAGCGATTCGAGCGTCTAATCCATCCACGCCGGATGAGTTGGCTCGGGCACTTCGCAACGTCGTCAATCTTGGGCGTGCTGATGAAGCCAAGAAGTATGCTGGACGACTTGTCGATGCCAGCCTGGAACGCGACGAGTTGGTCAAGCTTCATCGAAAGTATGGTGCTGCTTTGTTCCTGCGGTTGTATCGTGATCGACGTTACGCACCGGAAGGCATGGAGCTTGGGAAGATGATCCTCGATGCCGCTGCCGAAGCAGCTCGCGACCCGGCTTTGCTCGATCGGCTAATCGGGCAACTTGCCGATCCGGCTCGCGAAGTGCGGCATGCCGCGTTGGTCGATTTACGCTCTGGTGGTGAGGCTTCGGTTGTTGCACTGGTGAAAGTCTTGGCCGACAGCAGCCGTTCAACCGAGCATTTCATAATCCGTAAGGCTCTCGTCGATCTCGGCTCGGTCTCGCATGGCCCGCTGTTGGGTGCGATCGAGTCAAGCGACCCGCGACTGACAGCGCAAGCTATCGTGGTTCTCGCCAAGCTGCGTTCGGGACGCGTGATCCCTCATCTACTGAAGCCGTATTTCACCGCCGACCCCACCACAACACTGCACAAGGCAGCCAAGTACGCATTGTTAAGCCTGGCGGGACAACTGCCCGAACGAGCGAACTCGCAGAGTGTTCTCGCTCGCAACGTCGATGAGTACTTAAAGGGCAAGATCACGGGGCGGCTCGATCACGAAGATATGGTTGTCGTTTGGCGATGGGACGCCGAGCAGGGTGAACCGGCGTCGCGTCGATACCCGGCCGAAGTTGCCTCGATGGTTATGGCCGCCCGCCTGGGGAGCGACTTGCATGCGATCGATCCGAGCAATGTCGATCATCGACGGCTTTATTTGATGACACTGCTCGACGCGGAAAAACGCACTCATGGTCTCGATCAACCGCTGCCGATTGGCGAGGGAACCGTTCACGCAGCGGCGGTTGAACTCGGCACGGAAGTCGTCGCCGACGTCCTTGACTATGCGATCCGTGCCGGCCGAGCGCCTGCTGTCACAGGCGCGATCGAAGTTCTCGGCGATATTGGCGACGAGAAGCTACTGCACACGACCGACGGCCGCCCACCGACACTCGCGTTAGCCCTGACGCATCCCGATCGTCGGGCTCGCTTTGCTGCCGTCGAAGCAATCATGAAGCTTGACCCAAAGTCCGCGTATGCAGGGTCGAGTTATATGACGGAAGCACTCGGTTACCTCGCCAGTTCGGCCGGCAATCGCCGAGCCTTGATCGCTCATCCGAGAACGGAACGAGCGCAAACGTTGGTTGGATTGTTGAGTCAGCTTGGATTCGAAGCCGATACGGCACCGACGGGCCGACATACGTTGAACATGGCTGTGCTCAATCCCGACTACGAATTCATTTTGGTGAGCGACACGATCGATCACCCGGCCATCCGAGAGTTGCTCCAGCATCTGCACCGCGAACCGAAGACGGCGATGCTGCCGATTGGCGTGATGTCGCGGCAAGACAGTTTCCGGGAGATGGAATACTTGGCGGAGACGGATCCGCTCGTGGTCGCTTTCCCAAGACCACACGATGTCAATGGCGTATCGCGCGCCGCCCGTCGCGTCTTGGAGCTCGCGGGTGCGACCAAGGTGACTGCCGAAGAGCGAATGCGGCATGCCGTCACAGCGCTCGACCACTTGGCGCGGCTGGCCGAGAACAGAGAAGACTACCCGTTCTACGACTTGCTTCGCCAAGAAATGAAAATCGAGTCGGCTTTGAACACGACTCAGCTTAGCGAGAAGACGGCTTTGACGCTGGGCCTGTTTGCCTCGCCAAGTTCGCAACGAACGTTGGTCGGCTTTGCCAGCCAGAACGGACGACAATTGAATCAGCGGCAGGCGGCTGCCGCGGCATTCGAGATCGCTGTGCGACAACGAGGCTTGTTGCTGACTCGCGATGAGATCCTGCAACAGTATGACCGTTACAACAAGAGTGCCGTGCTTGATAAGGAAACGCAGCAAGTTCTCGGATCTTTGCTCGATGCGATCGAACTGCCGACGCGAGTGGGAGAAGAGCGGGAGGCAACGGAATAACGAATATCGAACAAGGAATGTCCAAGCTGGAAGGCCGTCCGGAACTTCGATATTCGACATTCCTTGTTCGACATTCGATATCCGATTCTATCACCAGCAAGACCCGACTCATCGCTCCACTGAGATAGGGGAGCGAGCAGGATGCACGATGTCTCAGCATTTGCCCGATGAAGGACCTCCGATTCCGAGCATCATCGGATCGAGCCCGGCAATGCAGGAAGTCTATCGGACGACTCGCCGCGTTGCGCGAAGCAATGCATCGGTGCTATTGCTCGGCGAAACGGGCACCGGGAAGGAGCTGATCGCAACCGCAATTCATCGACTTAGCGATCGCGGCTCGGGGCCGTTCGTGAAGGTCAACTGCGGGGCGCTCAGCGAGAGCCTGCTCGAAAGTGAGTTATTTGGACATGTCCGAGGTTCCTTTACCGGCGCTATAAACAATAGGACGGGCCGTTTCGAGGCGGCGCACACGGGGACGATTTTTCTCGACGAGATTAACTCGACGACGCTGCACCTGCAGGTGAAGCTGCTTCGAGTGCTGCAGGAACGCGAGTTCGAGCGAGTTGGAGATACACAGACGATTCGGGTCGATACGCGTGTGATCGCGGCCAGCAACCGAGATCTAATGCAAGCGGTCGGGGAAGAGCGTTTTCGAGAGGACCTGTACTGGCGGCTGAACGTTGTGCCGATCGACATTCCACCGCTACGCGAACGTCGGGAAGACATTCCGGAGTTGGTCGCACATTTTTTGAGCGATTACAGCGAGATTAACGAGCGTTTCGTTGCGCACATCCAACCCGAAGCGATGCAGGCGATGCAGGACTACGACTGGCCTGGAAACGTCAGAGAACTTCAAAACTATGTGGAGCGAGCGGTCGTCATGACGGATGGCGATGAGTTGACGCTCGAGCTCTTGCCTGAAGCTGTGCGAGGCTCGGAGCCGCGTCCCAATGTCAAGCTTCGCGGAGCGGACGTTGAGTCGCTGACGTTCGAGGTAGTTCATCTGGGCCTGGCGACAGCCGGTCCCGAGGAAGACAGTTTGCATACGAAAATCGTGAGCCGCGTTGAACGGGAACTAATCGCACAAGTCATGCTTGCCTGCGACAACGTCCAGACCAAGGCTGCCGCCAAGCTAGGTATCAATCGCAACACGTTGCACAAGAAGCTGAAGGAATACAATCTAGAGTCGTAGAGCAATGTAGCCATCACGCTCCGCGTGATGAAAGCGGCGCTGGATGGACGTCGTCGTGCTAATGACTCGCGACTCACAACGAACGTCATTGCTTCCGCTGTCATCACGCGGAGCGTGATGGCTACTTTACGAGAGTTGAATGGCATTTATTTCCAAAATCTCGATCACCTGCTTCGTGGGATGCTATCTGATCGCGTTGGGCCTTGAGGTCGCGCGCCTGTTGTTTCGCCGGCAAGTCCCCGCTCGTGCTCCGGCAATCGCTTGCTTGATTGGTTGGGTGACGCAGTCGCTCTATCTGATTGCTCAGACGCAAGACGAACTTGCCGATCGAGCGATCGCACCGTTGTCGAGTTGGTACGATTTTTGTTTGCTGACCGCCTGGTTTCTCGCCGGTGCTTATTTGGGATTGTCCCTTCGCCGGCCAGACAATGCCTTTGGGGCGTTTTTCCTACCGCTCGTGCTAGCGGCGATCGGTGTTGCAATCATGTTCCGCGATGCTGCTCCATTTCCCGCGGGGAGGGCGGTCAACATCTGGCGGATAGTCCACGGAATGACCTTGCTGCTGGGAACCACGGCGGTCGTCTTCGGCTTCGCTACCGGCTTGATGTATCTGCTCCAATCCTATCGTCTGAAACACAAGCTCCCGCCGGGAGGACGCTTCCGGCTGCCGACCTTGGAGTGGCTGCAGAAGTTCAATCGAGAAGCCCTCATTCTCTCGACTTGTTTTCTCGCCATCGGTCTGTTGTCGGGAGTGGTACTGAAACTGATTGGTGCGGGCAACGTCGCGTGGCACGATCCGGTCGTGCTGTCGTCCGGAGTGTTGTTCTTGTGGCTTGTCGTGGTCACAGTATTCGAATCGGTCTACAAGCCCGCTCGGCAAGGACAGAAGGTCGCTTATCTCACGCTCGCTAACTTCGTCTTTCTCGGGCTCGCACTTTATTTCGTATTGTTCGGCTCACATGCCAGCGCGCCAGCCACCGCGCACCCGACCTCGAATAGGAGCGCGCCAGCAGCCTCGAATAGGATTGACATCTCCAGTCCCGGAGGGACGACATACAGTAGCCTGGGGCGTAAGCCCCAGGAACGGCGGCAAGTAAATGCACGAAGCCCCAGCGGGGCGACATTGTCATCTTGTGGACCAAGCTCGGTGTCGCCCCTCCGGGGCTTGGCGAATCATTGGCCCTCCCACCTGGGGCTCGCGCCCCAGGCTATTATCTGTCGCCGCTCTGCGACTGAAGACGCGGGAGGTGCCGCATGAAGTTACAAGTCGTTGGCTGCAGCCACCACAACGCTTCGGTGCAGATCCGAGAACGGATCGCGTTCAGTCCCGATCAAGCTCGCGTTGCCGTTGAGCGATTGAAGCAACTCTATCCCGAAATCGAAACGGTCTTGCTGTCAACCTGCAATCGCGTCGAGCTTTACTTTGCCGCGGAACATGCAGAGCGATTTCCCTCGCATCACGATGTGGTCGAGTTCCTCGCCGACTTCCACGGGCTGGACGACATTGAGGTCTTTAACGAATTGTTTGAGAGGACTGGCGAAGACGCGATCCGACACTTGTTCACTGTGGCGGGAAGCCTCGACAGTATGGTCGTGGGAGAAGCGCAGATCCTCTCCCAAGTGAAGCAGGCCTACGAACAAGCGACGGCCAATGATGCAACGGGACCGTTGACTCATGCTGCGTTTCAGGCCGCGATTCGTGTGGCGAAACGGATCGCCAGGGAAACGGCGATCAACGAGAAGCGAGTTTCCGTGCCGAGCGTCGCGGTTGCCGATTTTGCCAAGCAGTTCTTCGAGCGATTCGATGACAAACAAGTGTTGGTGATCGGTGCTGGCGAGATGGGCGAAGAGACTTTGCGTTATCTCATCGACGAAGGTGCTCAGCACATCACGATCGTCAATCGCAGCCCCGAGCGTGCTCGTGAGCTGGCGTCGCGAATCACCGGCGAAGTCGCGCCCTGGGGCGACTTGCATGGACTGCTCGTTGCTGCCGACATCGTCGTCACAACGACTGGAGCAACCGAGCCGATCCTGTCAGCGGACTCCTTCCGGCAGATCCACCACGATCGATCGCAACGTCCGCTGTTCGTGCTGGATCTAGCAGTACCGCGCGACTTCGAGCCGAGTATCTCCGACTTCTCTGGCGTCTACCTCTATTCGGTAGACGACTTGAAAGAGACTTGCGAATCGAATCGGCGAGCGCGTGAGAAAGAGTGGCCGAAGGCCGAGCGGATCATCGATGGCGAAACCGCAAAGTTCATGGCGGAACTGCATCACCGAGCCACCGGTCCGACGATTCGCCGACTCAAACAGCAAGCCGATCAGGTGAAGGCAGACGAACTGGAACGGCTTGTCAACAAGCTGCCGGATCTCGACAGCGATGTGCGCGCAGAGATCGAACGCACGCTCAGTCGCGTCGTCAACAAGCTACTGCATCCACCGCTGGAATCGCTCCGCGACGAAGCACAAGCCGGTGCGCCACATGGTCTGCTAGACGCGCTCAAGAGACTCTTCCAGATCAAAGATTAAGTGATCTGCAGCATTCGGAGTGCACTTCCCGGCGGATCGTCGTGACAGCTTGTGCCGAATTGTTCAATTCTGCCGGTTGTAGCGCCGATGATGATCTTAACGGCTGGTACTGCGCCAGGTCCGTCTATTTGTTTTTGCATCGGAACCCGCAGCCGGACTGCAACTTACGTCGAGGACCCAACCATGCGTTTCGCTTCACTTACGCTTGTGGCTTTGCTAACGCTCAGTGGAATTGGTTGTCACCACAACCTCGCAAAGAACGGTTGCAGTAGCTGCGGCAGCGGTGGTGGTGGCAACGTAGGACTCGCGGGACACAATCATAGCCATGGCGGCGTTGGGAATGGCGGATACGGTGGAGGAATTGGCGGTACGATTGCTTCCCATCTCGGTGGGCCAGCGCCGACGCCGGTTGCTCGGATCCCACAGGGCTACATGGATGATGCCGGACCGGCTGGACCGCCATCAGCAACGTACGGCTATCCTTACTACACGACTCGAGCGCCTCGGGATTTCTTGATGAATAATCCGCCTTCGATCGGGCCGTAGCGTTACAGCACGCGAGCCGTATGCCTGGTGAAACTGGCACTAGCACCAAATGGAATTCGGGTGAATTTGTATAAACTTTGAAAGCGTAAAACTTCAATGTGAACGCACCCTTGGTCAAA
>PBSM01000049.1 GCA_002726245.1 Planctomycetaceae bacterium
AGGCTCTCAAGTACTGGACGCCGAGAAGCTGAACGAGCACCTACGGCGGTCGTTCGAGTTGGCGCTCCGCGCGGCGGAGAGCCTGCAGATCGATCCGGCCTACATCAACCTTGGCGGCGGCTTTGGCATCCCGTACTCCGCGGAGCAAGACGAGCTTGATTTATCCTGCGTTGCTGATGAACTGTCGAAACTTGTCGAGCGAGCCGAGCCAACGCGGCTGGTGCTTGAGCTTGGCCGGTATCTGATCGCCGAGTGCGGTTGGTATTTGGCGTCGGTCGTCGGTCATCAGACTTATCAAGGACGCCCGGCCGTCATCGTTGACGGTGGCGTTCACCAACGAGCGGACATTTGTGGGTTGTGCTTGCGAACGAAACAGAAGCCGCCGCTTGTTCTCGGACGCGAGCCATCGCCGCTCGCCGAGACAGCGGTGCTAGGTTGTCTTAGCTTGCCAGACGACATCATGTTGGAGGGCAGCCCCTTGCCCGAATTGTCAGTGGGAGACGTCTTGGCATTCAGCAATGCTGGCGCCTATGGGATGTGGTCGTCGCCGGCGATCTTCCACGGGAGCCCCTTGCCAGCGGAGGTCGCTTTCGACTCTGCGGCAGTCTACGGCATGCGTTCCCGAAAGCCGGCCGAGAGCATTCTTCAGGACCAGTCACACATTTGATGGGAAAGTGGAACAATGAAAGAGTGGAGCATTGGAATGACGGAATACCGCCGTAACGAATTATTGGGCCGTCCTTCCAGTCTTCCACCACGCCACCATTCCATGCTTGCTCGCTCCTGCACCATCGCAGCTTGCTTCCTGGCCTTTTTCCTTTCCGGCTCTCTCCGAGCCGACGAGCCTCAAGTCTTAACGAACTCGATCGGCATGAAGCTGGTTCGCATCCCGGCTGGCACATTCGTCATGGGATCGCCTCGCAAAGAAGCAGAGCGGGACGACAAGGAAGAGCGGCACGAAGTCGCGATTACGAAGCCGTCTTACATGGGTGTCTTTGAAGTGAAGCAGTCGGAGTATCAGACAGTCGTCTCTGGCTCGAATATCGCTGACAGGTCCTCGTTCCGAGGCGACGACAACCCGGTCGAGAATATCGAATGGATCTACGCCACGGCCTTCTGCGAACTATTGTCCAACCGCGTCGAAGAGAAGAAGGCTGGCCGCAAGTATCGGCTGCCGACCGAAGCTGAATGGGAATACGCGTGCCGAGCTGGGTCTTCGACTGCCTTTCACTATGGTGATTCGCTTTCATCGGAGCAGGCTAATTTCAACGGCAACTATCCCGCTGGCGATGCCAAGAAGGGCAAGTATGTTCGACAAACCGCCAAGGTTGGGTCGTACGAGCCAAATGCATTTGGCCTGTACGACATGCACGGTAACGTAGCGGAGTGGTGTGCTGATTGGTATGACCCCGAGTATTATCTCGACAGCCCTGACGAAGATCCGCTGGGCCCACCGCTTGGTGTGCTGAAGACCAAGTTCACTAATAACGGTAATCAGAACTTCTTCGTCGTTGTCCGGGGTGGCTGCTGGGTCGATGATGGCCGGGCCTGCCGGTCGGCTTATCGGTTTCGAGCAATGCCCAAAACACAGTATCGGCTGATCGGCTTTCGCGTTATGTGTGATGTGGAAGGTGAGTGACTTCATGAAGATGAACACGGTTTCCTCTGGCGAGGATCTAGGAACCTGCGGCATAAGCCAGCAACGGATCGCGCAAGTATCCGCGGTTGTTGAAGTTGTCCTCTTTAGTCCCCAAGGGACGGTAGGCAATAGCCCCGGGCGTAAGCCCGGGGGATTGAGGCGATCCGACTCGCTGAGCCCCGAACGGGGCGACACGAACTGTGACGCAACGTTTTCTGTCGCCCCTTCGGGGCTTAGCCGCCTTTTGCGACACGATTCCCCGGGCTTACGCCCGGGGCTATTTTCTGCCGCCGCTCCGCGGCTACCGAGATATTCAACTTCAAGACTAACGCCTTGGATTTGTGTCGTCGTCCTGTTGCTCGCTGGCTGCACGAATGCGACGTCAACGGTCGCGCCACCGCGTCCCGCAGCGAAAGTGCCTGCTTTGCAAAACGTCACGTTCTACCTCCCCGGAATGAACAAGGAGCTGAAAATCTTGTGACGCGACTGACCGAATACGGTCAAAAAAGCTCTGTTAGAGCTTGAAGGTGTCGAGTCGGTCGAAGACGAATGGGAACGCGAGATGGAGTCGGACGAGGATTTGGATTTGCTGTTCATCACGTATCGAACGGATGAGATCGCTGTAGATCAACTGGTGAAGGCGATTGAAGAACACGGATTCAAAGCAGAAGTGAAAGAGGAGCCGTGATCATGGCCGACGAGCCATTATCAGAAACGTCTGCGGCGGATTGCTGAGCATCAACGGCCAAGACGTCGCCGTGTGCGACTGCGAATAAAGCCAACGATGGTGACGCCTCGCGGAAGGGTGTTGGAGGCTTCGCGAGTCTCGGCGCGTTACTCTCGGCATTCATCGCATCAAGCTGATGCTGGCTGCCGCCCTTATTGATCTTGGGCGGAGTCTCCGGTGCGGGGATGACGACATTTATGGAGGACTATCGGCCCATCTTCATGGTCGTGACGTTCGCGTTCCTGGGATTAGCGTTCTATTTCGCGTATCGTCCTCGCGGCGCGGCGAATTGCAAAGGTGGAACAGGCTCGTCCGCGGTGAGTCAAAATCGAAGCCGCTCGAAGATCATGACACTGAACAAGGTCATGCTTTGGGCCGTGACGGTTATCGCCGTCGTCTTTCTGTCCTTTCCACAGACAGTCACCAACCTCTTCGCATCTAACGACGGATTCACGGCCGACATGGATCGGACAGTGATCAGCATTGAAGGCATGACGTGACACACGTGAACGTCGAAGGCCGAAAGGGCCATCAAATCAGCACCGGGTGTGCTGGCAGTCAAAGCGGATTTCAAAAAGAAACAAGCAACGATTGGTACTGCAAAGGGCCACAAAGTGCCACGAGCCGAGATCCTCGAGGCACTGGAGTCGCTGCGGTATCGCGGTGAATTCATCGAGAACTAGGCGGACGCAGATAAAGAGCGAAACGGTGAAGACAATGATCACATCTCCGCTCTCAAACTTCCTGCTGGTCTTGTACATCCTGTTCGTCGGCTGTGGCACGGTTTGCTCGGCCGAGCCGCTGACACCGATCATGACGATCAAGGAGGCTGGTCGAAAGGTTGTCTTTAGTCCCGATGACGAACGGCTGGCTTGCAACGTCCCCGGCAAGACTTGGCGACCCACGGATGTCAAGGTCTGGGAAGTCGCCACGGGCAAGGAAGTCGTTGTGCTGCGAGGTCACACCACCAACATCTGGCAGCTTTCGTTCACCCCGGACGGAAAACGCTTGGCGACTAGTGGGAGCGATGAAGTCAAGGTCTGGGACTTCGCGCGAGCGAAGGAAGTCGCGTCGTTCAAGACACCGGCGTTTACGCGCTCGGCGGTCTTCACTCACGATGGCAAACGAGTTGCCACGGGAGATGACAACGGCGGCATCATCCTCTGGGACGTCGAGACCGCCAAGCCGCTGCGTACACTCAAGGGCCACAAGGACTGGGTTGTCGATCTCGCGCTTAGCCCCGACGGCAAGCAGTTGGCTAGCGCCAGCGTGGACTTGACCGCGAAGGTATGGGACCTCGACAGTGGGAGAATGATTCGTACGCTGAAAGGACACACGTGGTATCTGAACTGTGTGGCGTTCAGTCCCAACGGCAAGAGACTGATTACGGGCGCCGACGACATGACGGCCTGAGGGTGGGATTCGCATACGGGGAAGGAACTGCTCACATTACGCGGACACGAAGACTGGGTCGTGCGAGTCGCTGTCAGCCCCGACGGGAAGTGGTTGGCCACCGGGAGCGGCGACCAGACGGCGAAGATCTGGGATGCCTTCACGGGCAAAGAGATTTTAACGATCGCGGATCACACGGATACCGTCAGTGGCTTGGCGTTCAGTCCCGATGGGAACGTGCTGGCCACCGCTGGTCACGACAACACAATCAGGCTGTGGAAGGTGAGCTCGTTCTCGGAACGGCAGAAGTAGTGATTAGAAACCAAACCGTTCGTCAATCGGTCTTTGGTGCTCACGCAGTTCACCAGACAACACCTCATCAACCTCAACGGTTCGCCCCGCTCGGCCCGATTCGAGCACCGCAAACGCGGCAGCCAGATCGCGAAGTCCTTCGCGCCCGCTCGTTTCGGGTTCGCGTTTGTGCCGGATCGCCTCCAACCAGTCGTGCTGATTCAGCGCGAAGTCGTCTGACAAGCCAAGTGGGAAGTGGGCGGCACGCTTCTCTGACGTTTCTCCTTCGTCGTAGATGTTAGCCAAGCCGCTACTGGTGCCATCGTCCAATACTAGTTGTTCGCCGACAACGCTCCCTTTCGATCCGTAGTAAACAATTCCGCGTCCACTACCGGTGAGAAGAGGCTTGCCATGGCCGCTCCAACTCGCCGCGACGTCACCGATCACGCCACGATCGGTCGTGAAAGATGCAAAGACCGTGTCATCAGCATCGCAGTCCGTCGAGTCGCAAATCTCGCCGCTCTCATCGCAAGTGTAACGTGTCGGCTCCATCACCTTTGCATGACCAGTGACAGTCACGACCTCTCCACCAACGTAACGGAAGTGATTGAACAGATGCACACCTATGTCGAGCGTGATTCCTCCACCCTCGACCAACTTGTGACGCCATGGCGTCTCCGCAACGATGCGATCCGGTGCCCACCAATTGCCGATGTTGGCCAACAGCATCATCTGCAGATCGCCGCAGATTCCGGACTTGAACAGCCAACCTAGCTGTCGCGTGTCGGCTCGGTTCCGCGCGTTCTCAAAGACCGCCAACGTGAGACCACGCGCGTCGGCCAGTTCGCACATCCGGCGCCCCGCCGCGACGGAGACCGCCAGCGGCTTTTGAGTGAGCAGATGCTTGTCATTCGAGAGCGCCACTTCGGCCACTTGATGATGCAACGCATGTGTTGTGAAGTCGTTGACCGCGTCGAGCGGACCATCGGCGATCATCTCGTGGTAGTCGGTAAAGACTTGGACATCCATGTCATCTTGAAAGTCGGACAGATAGATATCGCCAACCGATAAAGGATCTCCCGGGCTGCTTCCGACCGGCGGGCGCTGTGACGGCCCTTCGTCGCGCCGCACGTAGCTCCAAGCATCTTCCTCACGCCGCGCGCACAGCGCCGTGATACGAAAGTCAGCAACACCCGCTTCTCGCAACACCTGATAACCGCGCAAGTGTGCCGCCAGAATTCGACCACATCCAACGATCCCGATTCGAATCACAGACAGCTCCTCAATCTACTATGGTGCGTGGCTTGCGTGTGCTAGAACCTTGGCATGAGCAAAGATAACGATCCTCAGACGGCACCGCAAACCGCGTCGTCGCGGCAAATGTGCTTCCGTTTGTCGGTGATGATGTTCCTGCAGTATTTTGTTCAGGGTTGTTATCTGCCGATCGTGTCGGTTTACCTAGAAGAGGCGTTGGGCTTCAACAAGAGCCAGATCGGGGACTTTGGATCGGCGCTGGCGGTCGGACCGCTGCTTGCTCCGTTTATTCTCGGGCAACTTGTCGATCGGCGGTTCGCCACCCAGTACGTCCTCTGTTTTTGCCATCTGTCTGGCGGCATCGTGATGCTCGCGCTGTACTTTCAGCAGGCTTACTGGCCGGTGGTTGTACTCGGCTCGCTTTATTCAGTGCTCTATGTGCCGTCGATGATGCTCACCAACTCGCTTGCCTTTCACCATCTAAAGAATCAAGAAAGGGAGTTCCCGATCGTGCGGCTTTGGGGAACGATCGGCTTCATTTGTCCTGCCTGGTTAATCGAGCGAGTTCTATTGAGGGGAGTCACCGGAGATGCGCTGAATGACGGCCGCGGAATTGCACTCGCCGCGGCTGGTGTCGGTGGCATTCTGATGGCCGTCTATTCGCTGACATTGCCGCACACACCGCCACACCGCGAAGCCCGGCAGCGGTTCGCACCCGCTGTCGCTTTGGGGCTCATCTGGCAACGCCGCTTTCTCGTCTTGGTGTTCATCACCTTTCTTGTGGCCATCGTTCACAAATTCTACTTCGTCCTAAACGCGCCCTTCCTAAAAGCGATCTTGCGGGATGGCGGAATCGAAGGCGCATGGGAGGGGAGTATCAGCTCGCTTGGCCAAATCGCTGAGATCGGAGTAATGGCCGGCTTGGGAATCCTCATGGCTCGCGCGGGCTTCAAGTACACAATTGCCTTGGGCGCGGCTGCTTATCTCCTGCGATGCTTGGTCTTTGCGGGGGCTTATGCGGCTGATCTGCCGTTCGCTATGACGATGACAATCGTCTGCTGCGGACAACTTCTTCACGGATTCTGCTTCGGATGTTTCATGGCGGCGGCGTTCATGTTCATCGATCGCACGACGCCAGCCGATGTTCGTGGCAGCGTGCAGAACTTGTACGGAACCTTCGTCATCGGTGCAGGTTTCTTCGCGGGCGGCTTCATCGCAGGACGTGTTGCCGAAGCTTTCAAGACAGGCACTGGCGAGCAGGCCGCTTACGACTGGACGTCGATTTGGCTGACCGCTGCGGCTCTTGCGGCGTTTTGTGTTGTTACCTTCCTGCTTGCATTTCCACAACAACGCCTTGAGGCAGGTGACGAATCCGCATGACTTACCGGCTCTATTGGGGCGACTTGCACAGTCATTGCTCCGTCAGCTACGGCGAGGGGACAGTCGAGCAAGCTTTGATGCGGGCGAAGACGCAGCTTGACTTCTGCTCGATCACTGGCCATGCGTTCTGGCCTGACATGCCGACGGATCGCGCCCGCTACGGTGAGATCATCAATTATCACAACCAAGGCTTCGCCACGCTGGCTCGCAACTGGGACGACTTGATTGCGAAGCAAGCCGCCGCGAGCAAAGACGTTGAGTTTATCGCGTTTCCGAGCTACGAATGGCATTCGCTGCAGTATGGCGATCACAATGTTTATGCTCGCGGGCCAGACTTGGCATTGCGCGACGCTCAAGACTTATCTGCGCTACGCGAACTCGCCATCGACTCCGGCGCGATCATGATTCCACATCACATCGGCTATGCCGCTGGCTATCGGGGAATCGACTGGCAGCATTTCGACGCAGCAGCGTCCCCCTTCGCGGAGATCTTTTCGCTGCACGGTTGCTCGGAAGGAGAAGATGGTCCCTATCCAATGCTCCATGATATGGGTCCGCGAGATTGGGGAAGCACTGCTGAAGCCGGTTGGGCGCAAGGCCATCGCTTCGGAGTGATCGCATCGACAGATCATCACGGCGGTTATCCCGGCAGCCACGGCGACGGACGCATAGGCGTTTTCGCCGAAGCCCTTACGCGCGAAGCGATTTGGCAAGCGTTCCTGGATCGCCGAGTCTTCGCGGTTACCGGAGACAAGATCGATGCCCGCTTGTTCATCGACGACGCCTGGTTGGGCTCGGAGATAAAGTCGTCCGGTCCCCGGCGTATGAAGGTCGCAGTGCGCGCGTCGGCTGCGATCGATCGTGTCGAAGTCTTAAAGAACGGCCGCGTCATCCAGCGGTTCTTTACCACCCCGGGGCCGCAGGAAACACGCACGCAGTACCGCCTGCGGATCACATGGGGATGGGGACGCAAGGACGAGCCGGTCCGGTGGGACGCGAAACTCGTGCTGTCGTATGGCGAGATCACGGACGTCGAGACCTGCTTTTCAGGGCAGTCGATCGTAGCGCCAAAGGGTGTCGGCGGCCATACCGATGCATCAGATACAGAAGACATGCCGCATGAGGTCACGCATCGTCAGGCGAGCGAGTTGGCGTGGCGTTCGGTGACAACCGGAAACCGCTCAACTCGCCATCCCACGACACAAGCCCTGTCACTTGGAATCGATACACCTCTGAGTGCGACATTGAACCTTGTCGTGAACGACCTCGAAGTGACACTGCCTTTGCACGAACTACTAGGACGTGGACACTCGCACTACTTGCGAGGTTGGTTGTCCGAAGCGATCCGCGTCGGACCGCTGACACCGGTCGCGGATTGCCAACTGTTCGAGGAGTTCACCGACGCTCCCGAAGCCAACTGCGATATGTACCGCCTCCGCGTCGCCCAAATCAACGGCCAATGGGCTTGGTCGAGTCCCATTTGGGTGGATGCCTAATTGGACAGCGCCACTTTGGGTTGCAGCTCACAGGGATAAACTGTTACCAATCCGTCGTTTAACCGCAAGCCGTCCCTGAAAGAGTTTGAACTTGAGGACGGTCTCCGGACTTTTTTAACACACATACATTTTCGTTGTGGTTACAGACATTAC
>PBSM01000050.1 GCA_002726245.1 Planctomycetaceae bacterium
CATTCTCCAAAGGAAGAAGCTGCGGTTCATCTGGGCGCTACGTTTTTATTCCGCCCGCCGGATTCCGCCGAGCGCTACGTTTTCTGGCCGCCGTTTATAAGCAATGTTGTTGTTCATCTTCATGGTCTCTCCTTGGTGGTTTTTAAGCTGGCCGATAATAGTCGTCCTTGCTTTGTTCCTTAGCGAACTAATCCCGTACTGGGGAGCTCGCATCGATGGAAACCAGGCAAGGATACAGCAGGTGAGTGAAGAGATCAAAAGCAAGATTGCAGAGGGTCGTGGGTGCTTGTTAGCTCTACTTATTCTAGCGGTGGTACTTTTGATTCTTGTTGTTTTTGTTGTAAGACCCCGTAGGTCCAAAAAACTCCGCCGACCGTTAAACGCAGGAGTGTCTTGCACTTCCGAAATCTGAAACATCGTAATCTCAGCTGGTTGATTCTCAGGCAATCTGTCCCAATGCTGTGCGGTTTCCATCGCTTGCTGACGACCTCTCCAAGCCATCGGCGTTCACGCACCAACCGGCGATTTCTCGGTCACGTTCGGTTAGGATGATTCGCAGCAGGACACAAGCCACGATGTAACGCAGCGATGAACTGAGCCAGCATGGCCGACAACGACGGAGTCGGCGTGGCAGCTTAGGTGGCTGCTTTTGCGGTTCGGGTTGTGGATCTGTCGGGCGATTCATGGGCACGCATAAAAAAGCCCCCGCAGAACGCCCGACATGAAGCTCTGCGAGGGCCGCCACTCAAGGTGGCATAGATGACTGTGTCAACGTTTCGGGCGTTCAACCTACGCCCGAAGGAAATTTCCCCGGAAGCCCCAGATTTTAGAAAAACCCGTCCGTTTTTTTGGGATTCCGGGAAGCCCCTGTGTGTCCTTCCGGCTTCGAAAACAAGATATAAGATAAGAAGAAACAAGGAAAAAAAGAGTGGTCAACGCTCAGTGTTACTGCTTCGCTCAGATGAGTGAATGAGATGCATGGATTAGCTAAGACACGCCCTAATTAGAGGCGATGGTTTAAGACGCCCACCTAGCGACTCGCGTGCCGCAAGGATTCCTTGATTTTTTAAAATAAAAGGGGTCCAATGTTAACCGTCACCAGCAGTTTCAAACACCTCATCACAAACATCACACACGAGCTTCTGTGCGGCTTCTGAGCCGCTCGCAATTAAAATTCCCATACCACATTCAGGGCAAGCAACGCACCCACCAGCGGCAAATACAAACGCTTCGTAGTCAATCCAATCGTCCAATTTATTCCCTCTCTGCTGGTTGTCGCCCCAATTCAAGGCGGAAACTAAACCATAGGTGGCAGAAGTTCACTGCTTGGCGCGTCTGCACTCGCGTTCCGTTAATCGTCCGTGTCCCTGCCGGCGTTCCGGGATTGAGTGAAGGAACGAAAGCAGGCAACACCTGCACTAGGCCGACGAATCTTCTGAGCCTGTTCCCGACTCTGACGGAACTCGCAGGACTACCACGAAAGCCCGACAACGACGGCCTGAGTCTGGTGCCACTGCTCAGGAATCCGATGGCCGATTGGCCGCACGTGTCGATCACGCACCTGAGTGAACCGGGCTCCTACGGACTCAGCACAGAGAACTGGCGTTTGATTCATTACGCCAACGGAGACGAAGAACTCTACGACAGCGTCAACGATCGCTACGAGTGGACCAACCTAGCTGGCCGACCCGATTACGCGGCAAGGCTAAAGAATCTCAGAGCGTTCGCCCCTGAGACATTCGCGCGCGGATTCTGCCGAAGGACGAGTCGCTGACAAAGCTGAAATGGCACACAGCAACCGCCAAACCGACTCCCGCTTCGAAGCCGGATGGTGATCCGTTTCTGGTTGTCTTCATCAATCGAAGCAAAGCCACGGTCAAGCTGCACTGGGTCGATCAATCCGGAACGCCGAGGTCGTATGGCGAGGTAGCGACCGGCAAGCGTAAGCGTCAGCAGAGCCGGCCGGGAGCCGTCTGGCTGATCACGGACGAATCCGATCAACCGCTTGGCCATTTCATCGTCGGTGACCGAACAGCCCAGGCGGTCATTCCTGCTCGTGTAAAGAAAACCAACGACTGAACTGAAACGACCGAACTTATCTGTCATCACACGCGGCAAGTTGTCGCATTAACAAGCATGAGTCCTGCAGACCGCCGATCCCACGACTTGTCCCAACAACTCGTTTGTTCTGAAATCGCGGTGCTTAAGGTAACGACTAATGGAGAACGTCGCGAGGAATTGAAGACCCGACTTTGTCACTCTGCTCTCGCCGCATACACTCAAGGAATGCCGAACCAAAACCAGGAGTCACCGATCTCGAGGAATCCCTGGCGGATCAGTTCACTGATCTTCTGATCGCCTTGGCCACACCTGCATTGGCTCAGGCTCCCAATGGTCAACCAGCGGACTCGAAGGGAGATTGTGTATGTTGATTGTTGACGGACATCTCGACTTGGCCTTGAACGCGTTGCAAAACAACCGCGATTTGTTACTCGACGCCTATACGACACGAGTGCTCGAATCGAACACGCCAGGGAAGGGCAAAGCCAAGGGAACGGTCGCGCTGCCGGAGATGAGGCGCGACCGAGTCGCTTTGTGTTTTACGACGCTGTGCGCTCGCTGCACGGGCCGCGCGGCTCCGCATATTGACTTTGGTTCGCCAGCGCAGGCTTATGGGATCGCGCATGGACAGCTTGCTTACTACCGCGGGCTGGAGCGCGAGGGACACGTCCGCGTCGTCGCGGCTCGCGAGACACTCGACCGGCACATCGACGAATGGAGGCGTTGGGAGATCGAATCGGATGGCGACCCTTCCACAACTCCGGCGCTCGGATTAGTGGTCAGCATGGAGAGCGCGGACCCGGTCATGACGCCGGATCAACTTCAAGAGTGGTGGGAGGCCGGCTTGCGTTTGATCGGTCCCGCTCACTTCGGTCTCGGTCGTTATGCGGGCGGTACCGGATGCAACCACGGTTTGACGGAACTTGGTCCGCCGTTGTTGCGCGAGATGGAACGACTGGTTATCCCGTTGGACCTCACGCACCTCTCGGACGAATCGTTCTGGGAGGCTCTCGACATTTACGGTGGACGCGTTCTGGCGAGCCACACCAACAGCCGAACGCTGGCGCCTCACCAACGCGAGTTTGACGATGCACAACTGCGTGCGATCCTCGACCGCGACGGGGTGATCGGCGTCACGCGCGGCAACTGGCAACTCCTACATGGTTGGATTGTTGGAGCGAAGAACGAGCATCTTCACCTCACACTCGACCGAGCCGTCGATCACATCGACTATATCTGTCAAATGGCCGGTGACAGCAAACACGTGGCGATCGGCAGCGACCTCGATGGCGGTGTCGGCACGGATGAGTTTCCTGCCGATCTCGACACGATCGCCGACCTACAACGATTTAACGAACGCCTCGCCGACCGCGGTTACAAGCCAGACGCGGTCGCTGACATCCTGCACAACAACTGGATCGAGTTCTTGCGGAAGGCTTGGTCTGACTCATAACGAGCCAAACAACTGAGTGAGAGGCTTGCCATTCACGACGTAATGCAGCCGGCCCAGCTTGTCGCGAACGACTTCCTGCAAGCCGAGCGTCGAGTGACTCCGAGTGATCAATCTGCCGTTGCGATTAAGTAGTCACTGAGTGGCGTCAGATTTCGACCGAACACTTCGCTGCTAATGTAACGCTCGCCCTGCTTGAACTTAGCCTGTCCCACAAGTCGCTCGCCGTTGTAAACGCTCACCCAACGTCCCTCGCCGTCGAGACCAGTAATGATCTGACGAATCAGCCGTTCTGACGGAGCGCGCGGTGGCGACCTTAGCGGATCGGTGGTGTGGATCAGCTCATCGTACTTCTTTTCCAACTCGCGAAGGCGCGATTCTGTCTTCCAGCCGTAGTGTTTTGGAAGCTTGGAGTCGTCGTAAGTCAGTGTGTAGACATCGGCTCGGCGGACCATGTACAGCGGCTTGTTGGTATCGAGTTCATAGTAGCGGGCAAGTTGGCCGTCGGGCAAAACCGAACGCTTGAGGTATGCCAGCGCGCGCGGGAGCGGTTCGAGATACTTCCGATCGCCGGTGATATTGTAAATCGTTATCAGCGTCTCGATCACTTCTTGCGACTCGTCGCCGGAGATGCCGGGCGGTTCGAACTTTCTGGCCCAGATCGGTTGCATCTCGTAGTTGTATTGTTGCGCCCAGGCCGGCTGAGGTTCGGGCATTTGAGCGAGAAGCAAGAAGTCACCGAATCGCCGCAAAGCCGTTTTGTACTGCTCGTCGTCGTAGACGCGGTACGCATCAATTAGCGTATCGGCAACATAGCCGCAGACGTTGTCGTTCAGTGTATACATATCCCAATAGTTCTTGATGCGACCTTCGGTTTGCCAATCGTAATCGGGATAGCTTGCTTTTGTGATTCGTTGCTGGCCGACCGGCCCGGTCCAGACCTGAGGGAAGCCTCCGTTGGCGAACTGCGCCGCGAGTAGAGCCTTCAGTGCGAACTCGGCCGATTCGTGAATCTTCTTGTTTCGAAAGCCGAGCGCTTTGTCGGCGAGAACCAAGAACCGGATTGCAGATTGGGTTTGGCCATCGTCTAGCGACGAGTTGTTCTTGCCGCGTCCTTTGCCGTTGCGATACAGGGCGACTTTCCCGCGAGGATCGAAATCGATGCTGTTCGTCCAGCCGCCGGACTGAAGTTGTCCGTAGACCAGCGCTTCAGCAGCCGCACATTGATCAACACTCTTCCAGCGGAAGTTGCTGTCGTGCAGTGGCGCGTTGACGAACAGAGGGCGCGGGGCGAGTGCACCGAGCAGCTCGTGAAAGTCATAGGGAATCTCTTCCAGCTTGCCACGGTAGTCTGACAGCCGAGGCATATAGCGGATCTGGCACCAGCCTTTGCCGAAGTACCAGACTCGCTCCGCACCGTCGTAGTAATCCAAATAGGAATCAAACCCGCAACTGCTGGCCAGCACCAAGATCTCCTAAAGTGCAGTTACTTCAAGAAGCAGTACGCAGAAGACGAAGCGAATCAACAGTTCCAGACCGAACAGGAGTATGTCAGATGGGTGCAGGAGTTCTACGAAGGAAAAGCAACTGTCTTTACTCCAGCGGGTTGGAATGAGCAGTGCAACACGCTGCTGGCCAAGTTGGAGTCCCCAGACGTCGGAGTGAGTGTGCGAGCATTAGCCGACAGTTTGGGAAAGCGAATTGCGGCGGAATGGGCCAAGGATAAGCGCGCCAGCAAGCTCGATGCGATCAACGACCTATCGAAGTGGGACGCGGAAATGAAAGCGGCGGCAGAGCAAGACGACGGAAGCGGCGCGAAGATCACGGAGACGCTGACGACAATCGACCGGGAAGTCACCGCGATGCTCGGCAACAAGTAGCTGGCTGAACACGGGGCACTCTACTCCAGGATAGTTGGTGACAGGCCCGGGATCTTCGAATCGGCTGGGAAGTATGGTCGCTGCAACTTCTTGAAGTCGATATGCCGCAGCGTGGCAGGAGTCGGGCCGGGCGTATCGAGCACGAAGATGGCCTTCGCGATCTCACCATATGCAAGTTGGTAGTTCATTGGGTTTTTCGCGACGATAAACTTCGCTTCGCGCGGGTTGAGTCCAACAGCTCGAATCTGTTCGTCTGCCCAATCGTAGGTTGCACGACTCATGACGATGACTCGAGTTGAACCGATCGCGAAGACCGCCGTTGGCCCCATGTGTTCATGATGGCCCTCCCATTGGCCACCTGTGTAGACGAAGTTTCCATCGCAGAGATGCTCGACGGTGCCTCGAAACGTCCGCGTCGATCCCCAACGCGGATCGAGTTTGTGGCCAAGTGATAGCGACAACTCTGTGCCCTCGCCGGCTTCGTGACACGCCCGTGCGGCTTCTGGATCCACAACAGGCACGAATGATGGTGCGTTAATGGCGGTATCGACAAGAGCAGACAACGTCGCGATGCTGTCGCCAGCCGCTCCACCGCCACAGCAATCAGCGGTCTCGACCAGGATGACTGGACCTCCATCAACCTGTAGGCCTTTGGCAATCGCTTCGTCCGGAGAGAGCATCTCCGGTTCCAGATCATGCCGCCGATCCCAATAACGGCTCGCGATGTCACTAGCCAGAGCTTCGGCCAGCTTAAGATTGTTGTTCGTGACGACCAACCCACCGCTGCCCATGTCCTCGCAGTCCATGTACGGATGGATCAGAAACAGACTCGTCGAGAGTACGTCCTCCTGTTGTTCGAGCGACTTCGTGTACCGCATCAGTTCAGCAAATGGATCATCATCGTTTGTGGAACCATTGATGGCGCTGGTGATGACGGGAACCTTGCCCATTGCCATCGTTGGCCGACACTTACCAGCCAGCATGTCGAGCAACAATCTTGCGGCCCGTTGTCCTGTCGGGAACTGATCACGATGAGGGTACGTCTCCCAGGCAAGCAACGCATCTGCATAGCGGACCATCTCCTCCGTCACGTGTGCATGTAGGTCAAGCGTGGCCACAACCGGAACATCCGGCCCGACAAGGTCTCGCGCCGCGTGGATCATGTCGCCTTCCGGATCGTCGAGACCTTCTGCCAGCGCCGACCCGTGGATCGGCAGCAATACGCCGTCAACGGGCAACGCGCGTTCCAATCGCTCAAACCACTCGCCTCGCAATTGCTCGTAGCAGTCACGTGTAATCGGGCCGCCGGCGCAGGCAGAAGCGTAGATGAGCGGAACGACGTCTGCGTTCCCTTCCCGCAAAGCACTCAGCATTCCTCCCACGACGCTCGTGTCTAATCGCAGCACCTCCTCGCCGCGCAGCAATTCACTCGCTTCATAGATCGATATGTCGATCGGAACGCCACCAAGATGATTGCACTCGGTCAGAATTCCACCCACAGCGATCCTGGGTCTTGCTCCCATCACATCTCCTCGGTTCATGACTCGAACGGCGGCACTCTTGTAGCAAGAAGCATGGTATCAAATCACATAGGCGCAAGGCCCGAAAGATTGACATTGGATTCAGCTCGGCGACAATCGGAAAAGTCGCTCTTTTGTCGCCGGTCAGCGGGCGTGGGCAAACGCCATGTCCGCGGTTCGGGTAAACTGAAGGCATGCCTATCATGATGACTCACCGAGCGTTTGTCGGCCTCTTTGCGTTGGCGCTATTGCCGGATACCGTTGTTGCCGCCGAGCCAGCTCGCGATCTGAGCTACAATCACGATGTTCGGCCGATCCTGTCCGACAACTGTTTTCGTTGCCACGGACCGGACGCGGCAACTCGTCAGGGCGACATGCGGCTCGACGATAGGCAGAACGCAACGGCGGAGCGTGATGGCCAGCGCGTCATCAAACCCGGTCAGCCGACATTGAGCGAACTGATCCGTCGAGTCACTTCGAATGATGACGAAGAGCGTATGCCGCCGCCCGACTCCGGCGCGACACTTCGTGCCGAGGAGATCGAGATACTCCGTCAGTGGATCGCGGAGGGTGCTGAGTACCAACCGCATTGGTCGTTCATTCCACTGAAGCGTCCGTCACTTCCCGCAGTAACGGATCACCGATGGCCGAGCAATGCGGTTGACAGGTTTGTTCTTGCGAGATTGGAACATGAACGAATGGAGCCGTCGGCCGAAGCCGACAACGCGACTTTGGTACGCCGCGTCACGCTGGACTTGACGGGCTTGCCACCGACGCTCGACGAGATCGATGCCTTCGAGTGTCAATCAGTTCACAGTCCGCAATTGGCATATCGCAAACTCGTCGATCGCCTCCTTGCTTCCCCACGATATGGCGAACAGATAGCGCGCGGCTGGCTGGACGCGGCTCGCTATGCCGACACCAACGGTTACTTCTCGGACAACGATCGTACGATGTGGCCGTGGCGTGATTGGGTGATTAACGCGTTTAACGACAACATGCCGTTCGACCAATTCACGATCGAACAACTGGCTGGCGACCTGCTGCCAGACTCGACGATCGACCAGAAGATTGCAACCGGCTTCAATCGCAATCACATGGTCAATAACGAGACTGGCATTATCGAAGAAGAGTTCCGGGTGGAATACGTTGTTGATCGAGTCGAGACCACCGGGACAGTGTGGATGGGCTTGACGCTCGCCTGCGCGCGATGCCATGACCACAAGTACGATCCGATTTCGCAGGAGGAATTCTATCGGCTCTTTTCGTTCTTCAACAACATACCGGAAAGAGGGCTCAGCGGCAGCGGTGGCAATTCGGCGCCGTTTCTAAAAGTGCCCGCGGGCGAACAGCAGACGCGACTCGATCAGATTCGCCGCGAGGTCGCGGATGCCGAACGAGAATTCGCTGCCATCGAGAAAGAACTTGACTCCGCACAAGCCGCGTGGGAGGTGACGGCCGTCGAGAACCTACCTCAAGCGGTGGCGAGCGGCCTGGTGGCGCACTACGCATTGGACGAAGAACCCCCTCAGGCAGCGAAGACGGGTGCTGTGAGTACCGTCGGTGGCATGCTCGGGAACGCCGCGAAGTTCGAAGGCGACGGATGTATCAGCGTCACAGACAGCGTTGCTTTTGATAGCACGGACGCATTCTCCTTTGGTGCCTGGATGCAGCCAGCGAGTGCCGGATGCATCATCTCGAAAATGGACGATGCCAATGACATGCGCGGGTTTGACGTCACGCTCCGGAAAGGGAAAGCCATCGTCAATCTTGTCCACCGGTGGAACAGCGATGCGATTCAAGTGGCAACGGTCGCGTCGCTTCCAATGCGACAGTGGCAACACCTGATGGTCACGTACGATGGATCCAGTACGGCGGCTGGCGTAAAGATCTTTGTGGATGGCCAACTTCAGGCGGTTAATGACGGTCACGACAGTTTGACGGGAACAATTCGCACCAGTCAGCCGCTCCGAATCGGTCGCCGACAGGCAAGCGCGTCGCTTGAGGGACTGGTCGATGACGTACGTCTTTACGATCGCCAACTGACCGACGACGAAGTCTATCACCTGGCAAGCAGCCAGTTGGTGCGTGGTGTCGTTGCAAAGCTACCGGAAGAACGCAGCAATGTGCAACAACGCAAGCTGCGAGCCTTGTTCGTGAACGAGCACGCCGATGAACGCTTTGCCTCTGCGACTACAAAGCTTCAGAGGCTTCGCGAACAAGTAACGGCAGTTGCCAAGAGCATGCCCACAACAATGGTCATGCAAGAATCGGAGGAACCTCGGCCGGCGTTTTTTCTTGTTCGTGGCCAGTACGATCAACATGGCGAAGAGGTAGCAGCAGGTGTTCCCGAGTTTCTTCAAAGTAGCCATCTCGCTCCGCGAGATGAAAGCTTGTCTCGCGGAGTGAGCCGGCTAGAGTCAGGCAATCGACTCGATCTGGCGAAGTGGCTTGTTCATCCATCACATCCGCTCACGGCTCGCGTAACGGTCAACCGGCTGTGGCAGCAGTTGTTTGGCACGGGAATCGTCAAGACTGTCGATGACTTTGGAACGCAGGGCGACTGGCCGAGCCACCCAGAATTGCTTGATTGGCTAGCCACGGAACTGATCGAGAGCGGCTGGGACACAAAACATGTGCTGCAACTTATCGTTACGTCTGCGACGTATCGTCAGTCCTCGAATTGCTCGCCTCGGCGCTACGCCAGTGATCCGGAAAATCGTCTGCTCGCCCGCGGGTCTCGTTTCCGTATGGATGCAGAAATGCTGCGTGACAACGCGTTGGCGATTGGCGGTTTGCTGGTCGAGAAGCTGGGCGGACCCGCCGTCAAACCGTATCAACCGGCCGGTCTGTGGAAGGAGGTGACTTACGACAGCGACAGCACCTACATTCCAGATGGTGGCCCATCGCTTTATCGTCGCAGCCTCTACACGTTCTGGAAACGTCAATCGCCGCCGCCGAACATGCTCGTCTTCGATGCACCCACGCGCGAGACCTGCGCCGTTCAGAGGTCACGAACCAACACGCCGCTGCAGGCATTGGCGCTGATGAATGATCCGACATTTGTCGAAGCATCGCGCAAGCTCGCCGAACGGATGATGACGGAGTCCGTGGACCGTGCGTCGGATCGAATCGTGTTTGCATTCCATGCGGCAACGGCACGACGACCGACGGCGGATGAAGTGCATATCTTGTGGGATGCTTATCGTCAGCAGCGGGACGTATACAAGAACGACCAAGGTGCTGCAGCAAAGCTTTTGAGTGTAGGCGACTCGAAGCGAGACGAGTCACTGGACGCTAGCGAACTCGCCGCGTGGACGACCGTAGCAAGTATGATTCTGAGCCTTGACGAGACGATCACGAGACGGTGATGAACGTCCAACTTTGAACGTCGAAGGAAGAATTGAGGAGAAAGTGTCCGCCGAGAACGATAGATCGGTTTTCGATTTGGAGGAGCGATTGCTCGAGTTCGCGGCTCGGATAATTCGTTTTGCGGAAGCTTTGCCGAATACGGCCGCCGGAAGGCATGTCGCAGGACAAGTCTTGCGTAGCGGCAGCTCGCCAATGGCCCAACATGGCGAGGCGCAAGCTGCGGAGTCGCGAAGGGACTTCATTCATAAGATGAAGATTGCGTTGAAAGAACTCCGCGAAACGGATCGGTGGCTGAAGTTAATCCACCGAGTACCATTGCTCAAAAAGACTGAGCTTCTCGAACCATTAATCCAGGAAACCGACGAACTCATACGGGTGTTCGTAACCAGCATCAAAACCGCGGAAGCCAAGAAATGAACAACGAACCGGGTTCGCAACGAACGTCGAACATCCAACGTCCAACTTTGAACGTCGAAAGAAGTCCCACGCCATGAGCAATTCCCACTTCGACGTTCGACGTTCGCAGACTCGTCGCCAATTCTTCGGCCACACGGCGACAGGAATCGGGACTGCCGCGCTCACGTCGCTGTTGAGCCCTGACTTGCTTGCCACCGCCCCGCAAGTCGCGCCTCGCGCGAAACGAATCATCTACCTGTTCATG
The DNA here is from genome assembly GCA_002726245.1 of Planctomycetaceae bacterium. Lineage (GTDB taxonomy): Bacteria > Planctomycetota > Planctomycetia > Pirellulales > Pirellulaceae > PBSM01. The sequence continues at coordinate 10,945 of PBSM01000050.1, forward strand.
CACGGCGGTCCGTCGCAGATGGACCTATTTGATGATAAGCCAACGTTGGCCAAATTGCGCGGGACAGAATTGCCGGCCTCCGTCCGCATGAACCAGCGGCTGACCGGAATGACGGCCAATCAGGAGTCGCTTCCTGTTGCGTCATCGGCTTTCAAGTTCGCCCAACATGGCCAATCCGGCGCGTCGATAAGCGAATTGCTTCCGAATCTCGGCAAGGTCGCGGACGAACTGTGCTTCATCAAGTCGATGCACACCGAGGCGATCAATCATGATCCAGCAGTCACGTATTTGCAGACCGGGCATCAACAACCGGGGCGACCCAGCATGGGGGCATGGCTGAGCTATGGACTGGGCAGCGAAAATGCAGACCTTCCAGCGTTCGTCGTTTTACTGTCGCAAGGAAGCGCCGCTCGTCCGGATGATCCGCTGCACGCGCGACTGTGGGGATCGGCATTCCTGCCTTCGAATCATCAAGGTGTGAGTTTTCGCTCCGCGGGTGATCCGGTGCTCTACCTTTCCAATCCACCGGGAATCAATGCCGCGACTCGGCGACGCATGCTTGATGGTCTAAGCAAGCTCAATCAGAAACAATTCGAGTCCGCGGGCGATCCGGAGATCAACACTCGCATTGCCCAATTCGAACTGGCCAACCGCATGCAGATGTCTGTTCCAGATCTAACGGATTTGAGCGACGAACGGGAGCAGACGTTCGACAGTTATGGTATCGATGCACGGCGGCCCGGCACTTTCGCTGCCAATTGTCTTCTGGCCCGAAGAATGGCCGAACGTGGCGTCCGGTTCATTCAGCTTTATCATCGTGGCTGGGACCAGCATTACAATCTACCCAGCGACCTGCGTTTGCAGTGTCGCGACGTTGACCAGCCATGCGCTGCGCTGATTAATGATCTCAGGCAGCGAGGCCTGCTGGAAGACACGCTGATCGTTTGGAGCGGCGAGTTTGGTCGGACGATCTACAGCCAGGGCAAGCTGGAAAGCAATAACTACGGTCGAGACCATCATGGCCGATGCTTCACCATGTGGCTGGCGGGCGGCGGGATCAAGCCAGGGATTACGTTCGGCGGAACGGACGACTTCTCGTATAACGTCGCGCACGATCCCGTTCATGTTCACGACTTGAACGCCACCATCCTGCACTGCATGGGCATCGACCACGAAAGGCTGACCTTCAAATCCAAGGGCCGCCAATACCGCTTGACCGACGTCCACGGACAAGTTGTCAAGGAACTGCTGGTTTGATCAAGATGCTGCAGAACCAGCCGAGCCTGGAATGACCTCAGTGAGCGACTCGCCCAGGATCGATGGGCACCAGTACTTCTCGATATGCTCGACCACTAGTTCCACGCCGCGCGCGTGGCTGACGTAGGGTTTGTCACGCGGGTCGTACAGGGCGTCCGTCAGATCGCGACACAGGACAACATTCTTGCCGAGGTATTTCTGCTGGCGAATGCCGAAAGGTCGGCCGAGAACGCACATGTTTGTATGCACTCCCATCAGCACGACGTTGTTCCGACTTTCCTGTTCGAGAAAGTTGAAGATCTCCTGGCCATTATCGCTGATGCCGTCGTAGCCGATGATGTGGATATCGGGATGCTGGTGGCGATCAGTCGATACGTGTGGCCTGGCGATTGGGTCGTCGCAGCCAGTGACTTTCGCCTCGCCTCGCTTGATGTCGTCAACAATGGGCCAAGATCCTTCGTGATCCTTGTTGAGGTAACACCAGCCTTGAATCGGCACTGGCGGCTTTGCGGCACGGGCAGTCTTCATGCGTTCGCGGTACGGCGTGTCTTCATAGTGTTTCACGCCGCTGCTCGGCGCGTGAATGATCGCCACGCCTTGATCGCGAGCCAGCGAGATGACTTCGTTCATGCGAGGAGCCATCCGCGCGACGCGCATGGCCGCGAGCTTGCACGGATGGTCAGCCCACATGTCACAAATAATGATCGCGGTATCCGACGCATTCCACTCGACAGTCTCTTCGATCATGCGGAAGCCATCGTCATCCTTCTCGCGTCGTCGCCAATCGATCGCTAGCTTGCCAGGCACAACCGGGATCGTGCGTGATGGTTGCGTTTCGGCTCCATTCGCTAAACCCGATAACACTACGGTTCCCGCCAGGTGACTTGCCGCGACAAGTGCTTCACGGCGAGTTGGTGATTTCAGTCCGTTCATCGGCTTCCTCGCTTTCGAGATCATGGAGCGGTGCTTGCGTTTCAGTATAGCAAGTCCGGTCGCCGTCTTGCCGATTCACTTGTTGAAGATCCTGGTAGGATACCGTTTGTAAGACGGGCACTCTTGCCCGTCCTACAAAATGTGGCAAATGGTATGACTACCAAGATCCCGATCCATTGGACTCTGGACGCCGGGCTTGGCAGAATGGACATCCGCCCGCAACAGCGATATTCGCTCGCACACCACAGCGTATCGTCAGCAGTGAACGTGTCATCAGTCCCTAGCACCAAACGGAATTTGACCAAGGGTGCGTTCACATTGAAGTTTTACGCTTTCTCCGACTTCGTCCCCTCCGAGCTTGCTCGGTGGAACGTATGGTTTTGCACTAAGCGACCTCCCCAATGACACACACTTTCCTCTCCCCGACCACCGCCGCTTCGCGGCGGTGGTCGGGGAGAGGAAAGCAGGAGGGTGGCGTCGTACGCCGCATATAGTGCAAAATCACCCGTTCCACCGAGCAAGCTCGGAGGGGACGAAAGCGTTCGATTTCAAAGTTCATACAAATTCACCCGAATTCCATTTGGTGCTAGGGTCTCCATCATGATCAAGTCAAGCAGATTCTTCACGCTGCTGGCGACTGCGACCTTGATCGCGGGAGCGCCTGTGGTGACCGTCGCCCAGAGAGCGTCTGTGGCAGACACGGTCCTCGTCTGTGGGAAGATCCTCACAATGGATTCGGAAGATCGCATCGTCACTGCGGTGGCGATTCGCGATGGTCACGTTCTCGCCACGGGAAGCGATCGAGATGTCCGAAGATTTGTCGGCGATGACACGAGGGTTGTAGAACTAAAAGGCAAGACCGTGATTCCGGGAATCATCGCGGCACACTGCCACGCTGTTGGCGTCGCTCGCAATGCCCTCGACCAACCGCATGTCGAGTTATTGACGATCACGGAGGTGCAAGATTGGATTCGCGGGCGCGCGAAGTCGCTTCCCGCGGGAACGTGGATCCGTGTCCCGCGGGCTGACATTACGCGGTTGAAGGAACGGCGCCACCCAACGCCTCGGGAATTAGATGCGGCTTGTACAACACATCCGGTCATTTTTACCGCTGCCCGAAAGTCTGCGTTGAATTCACTCGGTCTGAAAACGATCGGCGTCGAAGCAGAAGCGGGCTCGATTCCCGGTGGCGAGATCGTTCGCGACTCCGAAGGCAACGTCCGATTGATCGCAGGGGCTAGTTCGCACTTACGAACATTTATGCCGCGCCCTTCATTCGCGACGGAGCAGGTGCAGGCTTCGCTGCAGAACGTGCATCAACACTACAACGCAGTTGGCATCACCAGTATCTTCGAGCGAGCAGGCGGCATCGACGATTTCGTCCTATACCGAAGATTGCGCGACCAGGGAAAACTGACGGTCCGCATGACGCAGACGTTCCGTTCGGACTTTCGAACGGCGGAGGATGTTACCGCCTACACGAAGCGTCTGGGAATGAAGACGGGCGACGGAGATCAGTGGGTTCGGGTCGGTCCCCTCAAGATCACGGTCGATGGCGGAATCCACTGGGGAAACACTTACCTGAGTGAACCGTACGGCGAAAAGCGGATTCGCTTTTACGTCCACAAAGATCCCACTTACCGCGGAGATCTGAATTACTCAGAGCAACAGATGACAGAGGTCTTTCGCGCGGGCCACAAGCTCGGCTGGCAATGGTGTTGTCACGTGACGGGCGACGCGGGAGTTGATGCGGTGTTAGACGCTTTGGAAGCCGTTCACCGAGACCATCCGAATATCGCTTCGCGGCGGTTCAGCCTCACGCATGCTTATTTCCCGGCGTTGGATTCCGTCGCGTGCGCGAAGCAGTTGGGAGTCTGTGTCGATACACAGCCTTCGCTCTACTTCAAGGATTCGTCAGCCATCGCGGAAGTTTATGGCCCTGATTGGGCCGCGCGGTTCATCGGGCTTGGCGATTGGCTACGCGGCGGCGTGCCAACGGCCATCGCCGGCGACCATATGATGGGTCTTGATCCGGACCACGCCATGAACGCATACAATCCGTTTCTGATGTTGCATGTCGCCGTAACGCGTCGCAATCGCGAAGGAGATGTCCACGGCGAACGACAGCGGATCAGTCGCCTGGCCGCACTACGTTGCTTGACGACGAGTCCGGCTTACTTGTCGTTCGAGGGAGAAATCAAGGGTTCATTGGAGAAAGGAAAACTGGCGGACCTTGTCGTTCTGGATCGTGATTACTTAACGTGTGCCGAAGACCAGATCGCTAAGATTCAGGTCGTACAGACGATGGTCGATGGCCGTTTCGTGTATGATGGCCGCAAGTAACCGTGGCCGTCTTTTTCAGAAAGCCGACATGCTCTTCGAGAGTCGTCAAAGGATTCCAATTTCGGAGTTAGCTGCCTCGCGAAGCAGATGCTAAAGACACGGGAAGCCAACGAGCACGCTAGAATACAGATCCTGAATCCGCGAACTCTTCGCGAATTCAGCTCGATGAAGTTGAGGAAGAGTCGCGTTGGGATTTGACGAATTTCGCGAAGAAGCTGGACCAGAGGCTGGTACGGCCGCGAATCCGTATGCTGCGCCGCGAACAATCACCGGCGCTGAATCCTCTTCGCCCAGCGAGTCTGAAAGCCGGTCGCTGCTACACCCACGTATTGGTTGGGCCGTATTGTGGGTGTTCGCGTTTTGGGGCTTCCAACTTGTGATAAGCGCCATCGTGGGAATCGCGATGATTGTTTGGGCACTCAGTCAGGGATCGACATCGCCGGACCAGTTGGCGGATGTCACTTTGATGACAATGATTCCGCTGGGCACGTTCAGCTCCGTCGTCTTTGCGGCGATTGTCGCGTCGATCGTCTATCGCGGAGCGATCATGGATCGTTTAGCGTTACGCGGTCTGAGTCTAACGCAATGGGTGGTAACCGTTCTGGTCGTCTTACCGATGGCGATCTTGGCGAGCGAAGTAACGAACTGTGCGGGCGAGGTCTTACCGGACATCAACACCGATGTTCTTGAAGGATTCGCCGACGGACCGCTGCTGCTTGTCTTGCTTGCCGGTGGCTTGTTCCCAGCCCTTGGCGAAGAGATCTTTTGTCGAGGCTTCCTGGGACGCGGTCTCGTCGCCAACCACGGAGTCGTACGGGGTGTGTTCTTTGCGTCGCTCTTGTTCGGCATCTTGCACGTCGATCCTGTGCAGTCGATCGGTGCGTTTACGTTGGGAATCGGATTGCACTTTGCTTACTTGACGACCAGGTCACTTATCGCGCCCGTGGCGATTCATTTCCTCAACAATGTGTTCGCCTTCATCCTGGTCCGCAACTACGAGACTTATCCGCTGCCAGGCTTATCGCCACTGCCCGATGGCACGGCGGTGCATACTCCGCTGCCGGTCCTGTTGTTGGCGGCTGTGGCACTCACCTGTCTGTGCGCCGTCCTGCTTCAGTCTCGAACGCGTTGGCTGTTGCCGGACGGGTCGGCGTGGAATCCCGGTTACGTAACTGCCGAAGCGCCTCCACCGGCCGAGCAAGCTCGTCGCGCGTCGTCGGTCCCCCACGCCGCACTGCTGGTGGCTACGCCGCTTGTCTACACTGCACTCTTGTGGACGCTATTCTCAGCCCAGAGATCTGCTCTCGATCCGATACTTTGACCCAATCGGCAAGCCTTCTCTGACCGCGACGAAGCTCGGATTCGGGACGACCCGACACGGATTAGTTTCATTTTCGGCGATTGCCGACCGAGTCACTTCACAAGCACACGGCTCGCTTGGTATCTTCCGCGTGTGGGCAGGAGCATTCTTCTTGGCAGTTCCATAAGTTTTCTGGAGGAATCGCGATGCCGCGCATGCTATTGCTCGCCGTATCGATCTGTTGTGTGCTGGGGGCAGTCAACCAGGTAGAGGCCGCGAAGCGCCGTGGTGCCGTCGTCGTCTCACCGAAATGCAACTCGGAGGTCCAACGCGAGGCGGAAGTTGTTGGCAAACTTCAAGTGCAGGGCCAGCCCGTGGTGGTGGTTAGGCCGGAGAAGGGGGATGGAAGTTGGTGGATTCAACCCGCGCCTGAACTTGGTGAACGCGGACACTTCAAAGCAAAGGCCCGATTCGGAAGCTCGACCTCAAAGAAGGGTGACAAGTTCTTCGTCGCCATCCTCGTACTGCGAACACGTCAAGAGTTCGAGTTCATCAAAGATCGGGAATTCATCGGGGAGCTGCCGGCAGCCATTGCCCAATCCGAGCCAGTGTCGGTCGTACTCGGCGAGAGTGCGAAGAAAGATCCAGACCAGCCGCCATCACGGTAATCGTGCTGAAGCCGCAAGTGGACGAGAAGGTGCGGCGTGTGACCGAGATGCTTGGCCGCGCCGAGGAGAAGCACTATCCGGTTGTGCTCGTGCGAGTCGCGGACGACGGAGGCCTGTGGTGGGTACAAGATCCGGTTCAGATGGGAAAGGGCGGTTACTTCAAGGCGATCGTTCGCTTTGGCAACGACAAGACGCCATCGGGAACTAAGTTCCAAGTCGTCGTTGTAACGCCTCGTTTCAGCCGCGAAGCGGTTGGACTGAAGCCCGGCAACTCGCTCGCCGACTTACCACGTGGAATCGCGCGATCGAAGCTGCTCTCCGTCGAGTTGGAACGGCCTGGGGAACAAAAGGCTCAGGGAGCCGAGTGAGCCTCGCGTGAAATGGCTTCTAATAATCAGTGTCCTCGTCTGCGCGACAAACGCCACCATCGCAGCCGAGCCGTCGGCTTTGTTGATCGACGACTTCGACGATGGCGTCCAGAACGCATTGGACGGATATCGCAGCACCTTCGCGGCGTTGCCATCCTCGGCCAAGGCGATGCGAGTGCCCAATGTCCGTCGCGGTGAAGCAGGACGCAGTGCGCGAGTCGAGGCGGTGCGCGACGACGATGGTTTCTGTGGCTATTGGATTCATCTGTTCAACATGCGGGCAGAGAAAGCGGAGTACTTTGATGCCAGTCGTTACGCCTTCGTCTCTTTCTGGGTGCGCGGCGCGCAAGGTGGCGAAGACTTTGTCATTCGGCTGGCCGACGAGCATTGGATCGAGAAAGAGGATTCCGTTGCGATCGGCAAGGCAAGTGGTTTTTGCCGGACGGTGTGACAGAGGGCTGGCAAGAGGTTGTCGTACCGCTCGATCGCAAGCAACGTTTGGATTGGAGTCGCTTGGGTGGGATCACGTTCGAATTCACAACACCGGGCGAACATGTTGTCTTCATTGATGACATCTCGTTCAAGCGTGATCTGGCTGCCAAAACGCCGTCGAAGGTGGCTCCCTCCCCTGTCATCAGTCGTGTCGCACCACCTGCTTCACGGAAGCTGTGGGTTTGGTCCACGCGCGAACTGCTCCGAAATCCAGGCAAGCGAGCGGAACTCTTCCGCTTTTGCCACGAGCAACACATCGGCGAGATTTGGACTCAGTTGATCTATACGCTGCACCGGCGACAATCTGGCATCCGCGATGCGACCGTCTGCACGATCAATAAACCCGACGACTTGCGCGCGCTGCTGCGCGAATCGCACGAGCATGGCATTCGCGTCCACGCTCTAGACGGCTATCCCGATTTCGCACTCCGCACGCAACACGACGTCCCCCTCGCCGTTGTTGACGCGGTCATTTCGTTCAACGACAGTTCGTCGGCGTCCGCCCGTTTCGATGGCATTCACTTCGACAACGAGCCCTACTTGATCGTCGGTTGGCAAGACGCGGAGATTCGCGAGCGCATTCTGCAAGAGTTTCTTGAGCTTAACGCGGAATGCCAGCGTCGTGTGCGAGAGCTTTCCAAGATGGAGTATGGAATCGACATTCCCTTTTGATGGCAGGAGCGGGATGAAGAAACGGGGCGAGTCGTGGGCGAGGTCGAGTTTGGCGGCAAGCGGCCAGTTTCCACTGCATCGACATGCTCGATAACGTTGGCGTGATGAACTACCGCGATACGGCTGACGGTGCCGATGGCATGATCGCGCATGGACGCGAACTGCTCGAATACGCCGACAACGGCGACGCGGCAATCATCTATATGGGCATCGAGACCTTTCGTTATCGCCCGACTCCGATCTGGTTCGCGGCCGGCCTTCCGCGAGCAGAGTTCAAACAGCAACTTCGTTCCGCCGCCCAACATATCACGCATGCCAGCCGATTGAATGAGTTTCGCTTGCAAACCTTTGAAGCGGCCGGATGTGTATCGTTAGGGATCGAGTTGCCTGCCGAAATGACGAGTGTCAAGGAACAATTGGCACGACGAACGATGCTGGAATTGGCACAGCACTTCGGCACGTCATGCCAAGTCGATGAGTTGTCAGACTTCTTTCAAGAGATCCGACAAAAGATCGACAAGGATGCCGAATGGGACAACCTGCGTTCTCGATCGGTTGCCGATTACGGCTCGAAGCAAGTCTTCGGCGGCTTCGTCCTCGACAGCATCATGCTCTCAAAAATCACGTTCGCCGACGATTCCTTTCAGAATCTGAAAGCTCAAGTCCGCGCCGCGGAAGAGTACTTCAGCCGCTACACGCGATACGGCGGCACGGCGATCCATTACTACGAAACGTTCCGCGATAAGGTTAGTGAGTAGATTGGCTCGCGGACATTCGAAACTCCCTACGGCATGGAAGTCATAGAAAGCTTCGTCGCCGGTCTGCTACTGTCACGTTCTTGCTTGCGCCGGCAGGTTCACCAGCAAGATCCCAAATGCAACGCAGGCCGCCGCAACGAACAGCAACGGTGTGAGTTCGTCGCCGCGGAGTAATGCTCCCGATCCTACGCCCACGATCGGAGTGGCGAAGCTAAATACGGCGATCTGCGAGGCGGAATGATTTCGTAACAACAAGGCTTGAACTGCGAAGCAGATTCCGGCAACGAAGACGCCTTGATAGATCAGAGCCAGGACCGCCGCACTTGTGAAACCGGCGAACTCTACTTTCTCGAACAGGCTGCTGCATGCAACGAATAGCACGAAGCCAATCAGATCATGCCAGAAAATCAGCTTGCCGGGCTCGACGACTTTGAGTGCATGCTTCGTGTAAACGACTTTTACGGCTAAGACGATTGCGCTCAACAGCAGGATCGCATCACCGAGCAGCGTCGGAACGTCGCGTTGCTCAGTCGCGGCAGCTGCTGTTTCGGACCGTAATAGCAATAGCAACACTCCGCCGAATGCGAGCGTCAGGCCGGCTAGTTTGCGAGCCGTCAGCCGATCATGCTTCGTCACGAAATGCTCGATCAACACAACCCAGAAGACGAACGTGTTGATCATCATCGAGGCGTGAGACGTGCTTGATAACGTTACGCCGATGTTGAAGGTTGCGATCTGGACAAACAAGCCGAGTCCGGCCCATAGCACGGGCATACGTTCTTCAGTGCGAAGCCGCAGCGAACTCCCCTCGACGCGGCACCAGAAGAACATGAAAACGGTTGCCATGGCGAACCGTATGGCGGCTACCGCGATGGGTGGCAGCGTATCAACGCTGAAGCTGACGGCAACCGGGTTGCCACCCCACAGCGTAATCGTCAGCAGCGCCAAGAGTGCCGTTCTGATTCCGACCGGTTGCAGATGCTGGTTCGCCGTCGCTTCCGGCCCGCTGCTCATCAGCGTGGGAAATCGACAAGGACTTTGAGCGAACTGTCGCGACGCTCGCCGAAGATATCGAAAGCCTCTTGAATCTCGTTGAGTGGCATGCGATGCGTGATCACCGGTCGAACGTCAATGCGCCCTTCAGCAATCCACCGCATCGCGAGCGGAAAATCACGCTCGAAACTTGGACCGATCGTGTTGTGAATCGAAGCGTTTTTGTCAAAGATGACTCGCCAATGCACGTCGTCTATCTTCTCGCGTGGCACGCCGAAGAAGAGAACGTCGCCACCGTAACGCACGAGATTGAAGCAGTCGTTAATGCGGTGTTCACGATGGCCGACAGCTTCGACAACGATATCCGCCATCGTCCCGCCGGTGATCTCGCGAACGCGTTCAATAATGTTTTCGCGTTCGGCATTGATCGTGGCGGTCGCTCCCATCTTCGGGCTGATCTCCAGTCGCTCGTCGAGAATATCAATGGCGATGATCTCGCGTGCGCCAAGATTTCGAAGAGCAGCGCAGAAAAGTTGGCCGATCGGCCCTTGACCAATCACCGCAACGTCTTTGTCGAGAATCGCAGGCAACTTCTTCAATCCGAACAGGATCGTGCCCAATGGCTGAGCAATCAAGCCCTCATCCTCCGGCGGGCGCGAGTCGAGCGGAATCGCGCGACTCTCGCTGACACGAAAGCGCTCGAAGAATCCGTAATGTTCAATCGGCACACACAGCACACGGTCACCCGCCTTGAACTTGTTACCACTCGTTTCGACGACCCGCCCGATCATCTCGTGCAGCGATTGCCCGATCTCTGGTTGATGCTCGTGATAATCGCCTTCGAAGTACAGCAGATCTGATCCGCACAGGCAGGCAAGTTCTGGTTGAAAGAGAATCTCTCCATCTCCTTCGAGCGACTGGTCGGCAGTATCGACCAACTTGACCTTACGTGGAGCGTGCATATGGCCAGCAAACAATGAACTATTCCTTGTGCTTGGATCTGTATGAGCATTGACACGCGCGCGATGCGCTTACGTCGGAAGGATTTCGTGGTGGGCGGCGTGTTTCGTTTTGGCACCCAAGCACCATGATCGTGTTGACAACTTGCAACGCAAGGCCCCATGTTGAAAAACTGCAACAGATCCGCAGGGTCACGTAGTACATTCACAATAGTTTTCGGGTTTCCTTGCCAGTCTTCCGCGAATTCTAAAGGTATGTTTCGTTAGGGCTGTGGCTCGCTCGCGCCTGCTTTCGCCGACACTTGTTCCGCCCAATACGATGGATTCACGTCTCGACACAGACCGTTCTGGCGTCCCGGGTTGGTTGCTTGTTGCTGGTATGCTGGGAAGCGCGATCGCCTGTTTTTGGTCGGCCGGTGATCATGTCACGGCAACACTATTGGGCGTGATGCTGCTCGCCGGACTGAGCGGCTATCGTGTCGGCGCCTTGAAACTGCTCGGCTTCTTCGGTGGGATTGCGCAGCGATTACGTTCGCTCCGCAGTTCGGAAGACAGCTCGAACCACGGTTCGCCGAGTGGCTTGGCACAAGTGGTCTAATGAATCGAATTGTGAGTATTGGGTCCGTTGGACTCGGCATCACGCTTGTCGCGGCGATCGTCGTTGCCGTACTCTCGCGGCGTCTGTTCACGGATCGGCCTCGGCTGGCAGCGTGCAATCGATGGATCGGGTTTGGTATCGATGGTGTGCAAGGGGCTTTGGTCTTGTTGATCCTGGTCGGCGGGGTGCTAGTCGTCGAGCCGATGTCGAAGAAACGCGTTGTCGCTCGCGACGACAACGGTCCGTTTGGCCGAGCCGTCGCTCAGCATGTTGTGAACATCGCGAAACAAACTAGGGAGAGCCGATTGGGACCGGCGATCATCGCCAACAATCCATTCGAACAAATCCCGCCACTTGCTCGAATGCAACGCAAGGTACGAGTCGTTAGCGACCCGGAACAAGTCAACGAATTGATGAAGCATCCTTCCCTAGAGCAACTAAAGGAAAGCCCTAAGATCCGAAGTGCGATCGATTCACTGATCGCCGACCCGGAGATTCAGCAACTGCTCAAGTCGGGAAAGCCTGTCGATCCGCTGACCGCGATGTCGTTGATGAACAACCCGGCGATCTTACAGTTACTTGACGATCCCAACTTCGTGATCGAGATGTCGAAGATCGTCAGTGAACTCGACCCTGAGCTGCAAGAGTCGCTGGAATCGCTCAAATAGTGGGATTCTCCGCTTGCGCCGTGTTCGCCTTGCCGTCGCACCTGCCGCGACGATACACTCCGCTTCCACCGATCGGATAGAATGGAGTGAAACCCCACGAGGCGACCCGATGCCAACTCTTTTGCTGACAACGTTGCTACTGCTTGGGATCGAGCAGCATCCTGATGTGCTTGTCGTTTGCCCGCAGGAGTTCCGTGCGGCTTTGCAACCTTGGGTCGCGCATCGCGTCGAGCAAGGGTATCGCGTTGCTTTCGTATCGAGCGAGCAGTCGGCCGACGAGATCCGTGATGACGCCCGCCGCGCGGCGACGATGGCGGAACTGAAGAGTGTCGTGCTGGTCGGTGATTGGGACCCGAGAGCTTTCGCCGACGAACGTCTTCGCGCGCGTTGCACTCCCGCGGTCGCTGTCAAAGCGAAAGTCAACGTGCTTTGGGGTTCGGAGCCGGAGATCGCCACCGATAACTGGTATGTCGATCTCGATGACGATCAGTTGCCGGATGTCCCGATCGGCCGCCTGTCGGTCGATACGCCCCAACAGCTTGTAACCATCGTCGATAAGATCCTGCGTTATGAACGCGAACGGAAGCCGGGGACGTGGCGGAGACGTTTGAACTTCGTCGCCGGAGTTGGCGGCTTCGGAGCTCTCGCCGATTCGGTGCTGGAAACGGCAACCAAGAAGTTCCTCACCGAGCTGATACCGCCGGCTTATGAGATCTCGATGACATATGGAAGCTGGCGCAGTCCGTACTGTCCGGATCCTCGGCAGTTTCATACGGCGACTCTTGATCGGTTGAACGAAGGGTCGTTGTTCTGGGTCTATATCGGACATGGCCAACGACGTTTTCTGGATCGCGTTCGCACTCCGAGCGGATTTCACCACATTTTTGATACCGATGATGTTCGCAAGCTGCACCTTGCCGGTGGAGCCCCGATCGCAGTCTTCCTGGCTTGTTATACCGGCTCGTTCGACGAGGTCCGCGATTGTCTGGGCGAAGAGCTCGTCCGATCCGAGCAAGGCCCGGTTGCGGCCTTTTGCGGTTCGCGAATCACCATGCCATACGCGATGGCCGTCATGGGTAACGAGCTAATGGACCAGTACTTCGTCCAGAAGCGCGCAACGCTCGGTGAAGCAGTCCTGCATGCCAAACGTCAGATGGCTCGGACGTTGACGACAGAAGAACAGGCTGCCAATCCGAATCGTCATCTGCTCGACGCGCTTGCGGCCGCCATCAGCCCTGCCAAAGACATGTTGGACGAAGAGCGTCTCGAACATGTCCAGTTGTTCAACTTACTTGGCGATCCGTTGCTGCGATTGAACCACGCGCAGGATCTTGAGGTTGTGCTCGCGAAGGACATCGAAGCCGGCCAAGAGCTGAGAATCGGTGGCACTTCGCCAATCGATGGCAACTGCACAGTCGAACTCGTCTGCCGACGTGATCGCACCAAGCGGCGAACGATTCAGCGTCAACGATACGATCCGCGCGACGACGCGCTTGCGGCGTACGACGACACCTATGCGAATGCGAACGATCGTGTCTGGACGACACAGACAATCGCAATCACATCTGGTGAGTTTGAGACGACGTTGCCAGTGCCCGCCGAAGCTCGAGGGGCGTCCTACGTGCGAGTCTTCGTCGAGAGCCCGACGGAGCACGCGTTGGGAGCGGCCAAGGTCTTCGTGCGACAGCCGAAGTAGCGGCTACTGCCCCAAGCAATACAACATCTCTTGCCGCTCACTATCCTGCTGCTCGGCGACTCGCATGTAGATGCGGCTGCCGCAGATCGTGGGTGTGCTTAAGACTTCGCCCGGCAATTCATTCTTGGCGAGCAGTTCGAAGGAAGTGGGTTGTGCCTTGTAGATGAAGGTTGTGCCAGCTTCGTTGGTAACAAAGATCTTATCGCCGACCATGACTGGCGAGGAACTGAACGTCCCGCCGAGTCTGCCTTTCCAAAGTTCCTTTCCGGTTACCATTTCAAAGCACCTTGCGACGCCATCGTCAGTCACCGCATGGAGATAACCATCACTTGCCAGCATGGATGGAACATAGACACGGACGTTATTCTCCCAGACAACTTCTCCCGATCCGTCAGCGCGAATGGCTGCCATATGGTTCCTCGGATAACCGCCGCTGGTCATGATGAGTTGTCCATCGGTCACCGTCGAGGTCACGCACTCCGTCGTCGCACCTTTGGTCTCCCACAGCTTCTTGCCGGATAGTGGATCGTAGCTGGCGACCAGATCGAGGCCGGTAAAGAGCAGTTGGTCTCGCCCGCAAACAGGGAGAATGATCGGCGAGGGATAGTTGGGGTTTTGCGGACGGCCATGTTTCCAGACGACATCACCCGTAGCACGATCCAAGCCAGCAATCGCTCCACCGCCTTCGCCCTTGTTATCGGCCGACACGATCACCAGTGGACCGTAGACGGCCGGCGACGAACCATAACCTTGGTGTACCTTGTAGTCGGTGATCTTGGTTCGCCACAGTTGCTTGCCTTCCAAGCTGAGTGCAGTTGTATAGACCGCCTTGTCGTTGAGGAAGTTAACGAACAGCCGCTCACCATCGCAGGCGACCGTGGTCGATGCCTGCGAGGCTTTCTTGTTACCTCCTCGTTCGATCCCGCCACGATGCACATCCGTCTTCCAAAGTCGCGAGCCGGTTGCCCGGTCGAAACAAATCACCGATTGGATGTCAGCCTGCTCATTGGCCGCAGCGAGAAATACTTGTTCGCCGACAACAGTAATCGAACCGTGACTGCGGCCCGGGACATATACTTTCCACACGACGTTCTTCGACTTACTCCACTCCAAGGGTGGAGTCTGGTCGGCTGCCGCGATGCCGTTGCGGTTAGGGCCTCGCCACCACGGCCAATCAGCGGAGCCGAAGCGGATCTTCCCGACAGCTTTCGCTTCGTCTGCGTGGCAGGAGAGGGGGCCAAGAACGACAGGAACGACAAGCACGAGGAAGAGCAGGCAACGCATGGTGGGTTTCCGAGGTGGGATCCTTGGAGCAACGTGTGCGATTGTACTTCAACGAAACGCACTTGTCGCCACGCACGCGACTCCGGTTTTATCGGACAGCCGCAGTGCGGGCAGTTGTCCGCGTGAATCGAGACTCCAGCGTGATAGTCCGGGCAGGGGTGAAGATTGGGGTTGCTATTCGTCCGCCACGACGGTTTACGGCCAGAACGATTAAGACGATGATGATCGGAACGCCCACCATCAGCAAGCACATGCCTCCAACGAACAGAATCTCAAAAGGTCCCGGCATACCCACTAGACACCTCCAGACTTCAATTGGACAGCGCCACTTCGACTTGCGGGCTAGCATACTTAAATCGGCCGTTTAACGGCAAGCCGTCCCTGAAAGAGTTTGAACTTGAGGACGGTCTCCGGACTTTTTTAACACACATACATTTTCGTTGTGGTTACAG
>PBSM01000051.1 GCA_002726245.1 Planctomycetaceae bacterium
CCTCCAAGCATCAAAGGAAGTGGTTATGCAACAACTTCTTAGATGCTCTTGGAGGCTCAAGAATTCCCCGACTCATGAATAATCCGGGCTAAGTCGGACTAGTCTGTGCCGTTCGGTTACCACATCACCGGACGCTCGCACTTCCCGAACGGTGTTGCCCCAGTTGGGGAGGATGAGCGCAAACCGGTCGCTTGCAAATGCAACCAGCCTTTGACACTGTGGCGACCGACGAGCCGGAAGACGATATGGCGTCGATTTTGGACGAGCTGTTTGGCGGCTTAATCGATGCGCAATCCTGAATGATCCGGTTGTAAGGAATGCAGGGACGAGTAATGGAGTTGTTAGCCGCACTACGCCGAGACTCGCTAGCAAAGCCAAGACATCGCCACTCTCGGCGATCTACACTTTGGTGTTATCGGGGGAAGGTGTGCGCAGCGTAACAGTGGGCAGAGGGCTCATCGAGTATCTCCTTCTCGAGGCAAAGCTACTGGGCAACGATCCTCACATTGACAATGGGCGTTCCTTCCGCGAAACAACGTCGTGTCTTAGTTGTTGACGACAAGGTTTCGATCCACGAAGACTTTCGGCACATCTTGTGCCGTGACGAAGACGGCGGACTCGAAGCGACGAAATCGTTGTTGCTGGGCACACCGCTGAAGAAGTCGCTCGACCTGCGGATCCAACTGGAATGTGCAGCGCAAGGCCTGGACGGCGTGGAGATGATTCGACTTGGCGTTGAGGAAGGGAATCCGTTCCTGCTGGCGTTCGTCGATGTACGCATGCCGCCCGGCATCGACGGAATCGAAACGATTTCGCGGATGTGGGAAATCGACCCGGACCTGCACGCCGTCATCTGTACCGCCTTCTCAGATTACACCTGGGAAGAAACGATCGAGAATCTTGGGAATACAGATCGACTACTGATTCTCAAGAAGCCTTTCGACATTACCGTCGTCCGGCAACTCTCAAGCTCGTTGCTCACCAAGAGCGAATTGGCCCAGCGAATTAAACGACAGGTGTCCGATATGGCTCGTGAGATGATGAGCACACGGATGATCATCGACATGTGTAACGACGCCTATCTGCAAACGGACGAGCAGGGACGCGTCGTCATTTGGAGCAGAAAGGCCGAAGCGTTTTTCGGTTGGTCCTTTGTGGAGGCACAAGGCAGACAACTGCAGCAATTCCTCAAATCCAAGTCTCCTTCCGAGGGCAGTTACGAAAGCTGGCTGAATCGACTGACGGAACATGCCAGCGGCGAACGGGTCGAGATGGTGGCAGTCGCGCGAGACGGTGTTGAGTTCCCAGTCGAAGTGTCGATCGCTCCGATGCAAATCGATGGGCTTAGTCTCCTGAACGCCTTCGTCCACGACATCAGCGATCCAAGCGAGCGAAAAACGAACGCTGACGAAGCCTTGGCTCTGCCCACTGGCTGAGAGCTGCCGCGGTATGAACTGCAAAGCGCCGGTCGCTCCACGTCGATCAGCGCTCACCAAAAGAGCACAAACACGACGTAGGCCGAGCCCGCAGCGCAGACTAGCGTCCACAGGACAGGCTCCAACCATCGGGGCACTCCACCTTCAAACGGATGTTCCCGGAGTGGCGGTAACTGCTCGCGGCTTTTCAGAAGCCAACCCGTGTCTTGGGTCTTCTCCAAAACGTTGCCTGTTTGCTTGCCGAAGACAAGCGTCGTAACAGCTATCGCCAGGCTCGTGAAGAGGATCGACCAAACAAACGCCGTCCAACGCGTTGTGAACCACGAGGGAAACCATGCGCCACTCGCGCCGTACGCGTCATAGAGCATCCGGTCGCCCAACGCCATCAAACCGTAGGTCGCTCCAACAATAAGGCCGATCAAGCCGCTTCGCCGATGCGCGGGTGTGAGCACTCCGGCCAGATACGTCACGAACAAAGGCGTTGCAAACACGGGGATTAAAGTCGTGAACGCCTTGATCATGCTGCTTTCATAAGCGATGAAAGGCAGATACAAGAATCCAAGAACTAGCACCCCGACCGTCGCGATTCGTCCGACAAGTACATAGTGCGCATCTTCGCGATCGCGAACCAGGAATCGCGCGTAGATGTCTCGTGTGAAAATCGCTGACAATGCGGATCCCATCGAATCGAAGGTACTGACGATCGCGGCGACGACTCCGGCCGCAACCAGCCCTTTCAATCCTGGGTCGAGCAGCTTGCTCGCTAGTAGCGGATAGATCGTGTCAGATTGATCGTTTGGAATCGACTGAAATTCTGGAATCGCTCGCGCCAACACGCCGAGCATCACCGAGACGATCATGATCGGCAAACTGAGAGCAACTCCCCACAGCGCCGCCATCTTCATGTCCCACAACGACCTTGATCCCATTAAACGCATCGTTTGCGTGTGGTTGACGGTCCAATAACCACTGCCGATGATCGTCCAACCGATGACTACGATCCACGGCGGTGTCTTGCCATCGTCTCCGTGGTAACGGCCGATATGCGCAAGATCGCTTTGGTCGGTGCGTGCCAGTTCGGCTTGCATTCCATCCCAACCGCCAACTTTGTTCCAAACGACACAGAAGATCACGAGGGCGGCAAGCATCATCACGATGCCTTGCGCCGCATCTGTCCAGACAACGCTCTTCAGCCCTCCAAAAGCGGTGTAAAGGCCAGCTAGAATCACGAGCACGACTATCAGTAGCCAAGCCTGCGTCGAATTCAACTCAACGAATCGCGTCAGTAACAAGTGCCCCGACCAGATGATGATCCCCAGCATGCTGCTTCGATACTGAAGCTGAATCAACGCACTCAGCACGCGAGTTGAAGGGCCGAACCTTGCTTCCAGGTACTCCGCGTTCGTGAAGAAACCAGCGCGATAGATCGTCGGAACGATCACAAAAGCCGCGAGGATGCCGCCGGCAATGCTGCCGAGCGAATACACCGTGAGGATGTGAACGCCTTCTTTGAACGTGTTGCCAGTCACACTCACGATGTCAGCACTATCCACGTTGGTCGCGAACATCGACAAACCAACCGCCCACCACGGCAAAGCCCGCCCGCCGAGAAACCACTCGCTGCTCGTTTCGGTGCTCCGGGCGAGGTAGAGCCCGTACCCGATCACAGCTCCGTTGATGACGAGGACGATGAGCCAATCGAGGGGAGTCATGAGATGGGCGTGAGTAGCGGAGGTGAGGAGTGATGAAGTATTGGTGGCTGGCAACATCGGGTAGCAACTAGTGACTAGCGACCAACGACTGGGCTAGAATAACCAATTGCCAACGCCATCATCACGGAGAAGCTATCGTGTTACAGACTCGTTCCATCTTGTCCTTGTTGATTCTTACAATCATGTCGTCACTCGCGTTCTCAGCCGACGATCTTACGCTGTCGCTTCGCTATCAAACCGAGACCACCGAAGGCAGCGGCCGTTACCATCGGCTTGCCAGACACGCGACGTGGAAGCCGGAAGAAACCGCCGTCATCGTATGCGATGTCTGGGACTTGCACCACAGCTTGAATGCGGTTCGTCGCGTCGAAGAGTTCGCGCCGCGTTTGAACGAGTTGCTCAAGGATGCTCGTAGTCGCGGCATGACGATCGTGCATTCACCCAGCGATTGCATGGATGCATACACGGACCATCCCGCGAGGAAGCGAGCGAACGACGCGCCGAAGGCTGCGCAGCTTCCCGACGATATCCAATCCTGGTGCTCGCGCATTCCGGCCGAAGAACAAGCGGTCTACCCGCTCGATCAATCTGATGGCGGTGACGACGACGACCCGGCCGAGCACGCCGAGTGGGCGGCGAAGCTGAAGAAGATGGGACGCAACGTCGGAACTCCGTGGCTCAAACAATCTGACTTGATCACGATCGATGAAGAACGTGACTACATCAGTGATCGTGGCGATGAAGTCTGGAATGTGCTCGAGGCACGCGGCATCAAGAACGTGATTCTGACCGGCGTTCACGTGAACATGTGCGTGCTCGGTCGGCCCTTCGGTCTGCGTCAAATGGCTCGCAATGGCAAACAGGTCGTTCTCGTTCGCGACATGACCGACACGATGTACAACCCAGCTCGCTGGCCGTACGTCAGTCACTTCACGGGCACCGATCGGATCATCTCGCACATCGAGAAGTTTGTCTGCCCGACAATCACCAGCGATCAGATTCTCGGCGGCAAGGAGTTCCGCTTCAAGCACGACGAGCGGCCTCACGTCGTGATCGTGATCGCGGAATCCGAGTACGAGACGAATCGCACGTTGCCTGTGTTTGTCTCGAAGTATCTTGGTAAACAGTGCCGTGTGACGTTGGTGCATGGCAGCGACAAGGAACGCAACGAAATCCCTGGGCTCGAGGCGTTGATGACCGCCGACGTTGCCTTCATCAGTGTCCGCCGTCGCACACTGCAACCGAAGCAGCTTGCGATCGTCCGTGAATTCGTCGCCGCTGGCAAACCCATCGTCGGGATTCGAACCGCCAGCCATGCCTTCTCGCTTCGCAAGGAGTCAGCACCGGAGGGCCTCGCCGATTGGCCCGAGTTCGACGCGCAGGTATTCGGCGGCAGCTACACGAATCACCACGGCAACAAGCTGAAATCGACGGTCAGCATCGCTGCGAAGACGGCCGAACATCCGATCTTGGCCGGGATCGAAAGCAAATCCTTTCCACAAGGCGGCTCGCTTTACATGACCAGCCCGGTTGCTCCCGAAGCAACGATCTTGCTGACCGGTACGGTGGAAGGCAGGCCCGCCGAGCCGGTTGCTTGGACGTACCAACGCCAGGACGGAGGCCGTTCGTTTTACACATCGATGGGCCATCCAGAGGACTTCGAGCATCCCAAGTTCATCCGGCTGTTGCTGAACGGCGTTCATTGGGCGGCAGATCTTCCGCCGGCAAAAAACGTCGCGATCGCGGCCAATGTGGATCAATTCAAAAAGCACTGGTCGCTGATGCTGGTGCCCGCATCGTGGGAAGCAGCTTCGGCCGGCGTATTGAAAGGCTACGCTGGCGTGGCATGGTACCGGTGCTCGGTTCGACCGCGAGATAAGTGGATCGATCCGGCTGGTTTGATGTTCGAACTGCCTCGGCAAAGCAGGGGTGTGCAAGTATGGTTCAACGGCACGGAGTTGAAACGCCGGCCCGACCGCAAGCGAGGTAGCCGGTTCTTGATCAAGAAGGACTTGATCGAAGCCAACGACGCGAATTTGCTAGTGGTACGAATCGATAAAGGTGATGGCGAGCGCGGCTGGCAAGTAGCCCCGCGAGTTCTTTCCGGCAATCGCAAGCTCGACCTGCAAGGCCGTTGGCAGTTCCGTATCGGTGACGATCCTGCCTGGTCAAACATCCCACTCCCCGCCCGCTACGGCACATCAACCGATATCGTCTTCGAGCCATGAATCTCTTAAGACCAACGAATTCAGTTATGTTTCTGCGCACGCTGTCCGTCGTTCTTTGCTTCTTCTGTTTGTTCGGTGGCGATGTACAGGCTGAAGAACTGGCGAGATTCTCAGCCGTTGTCGATCTGGGACCGGATCGTGGACAGAGCTTCGGATCGATCTTCGAAGCCCGCGATTCTAACGGCCGCGTCGTGGCTGGTGCCGGTTTTATGGATGCCTATAACACGCGTTTTCGCGGCGACCGCCATACGCTTCAGTTCTTCATCCGTCCCGCTGCCGATGACAACGCATTTGCGATCAAGCGGCTGCCGCATCCCGACCTTGATACTGGAGTGTATCTGTTTGACATCGACGAGAAGCTACATGCGTGGACGTCCGTGCGGAACAATTCGGTCCGGCGGTGGGACGCCGTCTCGGAGCGTTGGGTTGGCGAACTGCCTCCCGAAGTCAGCGGACTGCGCGGCGGAGACGGAGTGATGCGGTTGGGCAAGGGCACGTTGTCATTTTCACAAAACAAAGCCACGTGCAATGGCCGCCCGATTCTCGCACCGCCGACGGAAGGTCGCTATTACTGCTTTTACTATGCCCACGGCCGGCTGTTCTTCTACCACACATTGAGAGACGACTCGCGAGGTTTTACAAAGATCCACGCTTGCGATTGGACACCGAGCGATCAAGGCGTGATCGACGTCTCGCAAGCTGTCACGCTTGATACGAAGTACATCGGCGAAACGCCGTTCGCTTGGGGCCAGTTCAAACACGAAGTGCTGACCGTGTCGAACCAGGGCGGTGTCTACACATTTGATGGCTCAACGTGGAAGACGCTTCTCGAAGCCGACAACACCGTCAGCTATCAGGTTTACTCGATGCTGAACTTTCACGACCGCTTGCTGCTGGCGCAGTATCCGACCGGCAATCTGTTTGAGTACGGAGGAGAGAAAGTCACCCGCATTGAAGGATGGCCGCCGCGGTTACCGGGGGTTTCCAAGAACGCTCGCGAGGCGCAGACAATGAGCATCTATCGCGGCGATTTGTTCGTCGGAGTGTGGCCGTGGGCAGAGTTATGGCGGTACGATCGTGACGCCGAACGTTGGCATTCGATGGGAAGAATGTTCACTCATCCCGAGATCACCGACAAACGCACTCATCCGTACGAGGACGAGGCTAACGAATACGGGCTCGTAACAAACCATTGGGGACAGCGGATCACAGGAATGATACCGCTTGGCGACTCGCTCATGATATCGACCTCCTCGAAAGGAACTTACGAATGGAAGGACAAGTACGATTTCCTGACCGATCCTCAACGTCGCGAGTACGGCGCGGTCGTTCAAATGAGAATGCCGGGTAATCTTGCCGCTCAGATCCAATGGAAAGATGGGCCGACGAAGTTGGAGTTCGTTGTAAAAGCCGACCGGGTTTCCATCCGGCAGGACGGGAAAGAGCTCGCGGCCACGATGCTAAGCGACGTCGATGTGGCTAGCTTCCACGATTCAAAGACCACGTGGCGCGAGGGCGTGTTCGGCAAGTTTAGCGGAAAACTAGCGAGCCAAATTGCTCCCTAAGAGGGCATCTGGGAAGTGAAGTAAGGTAGACAAGCTTTGGAGAATCAGGGACGCTCCTCGCTTTGACTTACCATGGAGTCAGC
>PBSM01000052.1 GCA_002726245.1 Planctomycetaceae bacterium
ACGAATGGGAAACCGGAATGAAATACCTCACCTTCCACAAGTAGAAACCCCGAAACCGATCTACTCGAATTTACAGAATGAGTGTTGCTTTATCCTTTGGGTATCTCGCCGGCCAACACCGTCTTCTCCTTTGGAGCGGCGTCGGTAACTGGAACGGCCGCAACCACGACGGCAACAAATGTACACAACAGCTTTGCCATTACCTCTTCGTATGAATATCCATTAGTATATTTCTGTATAAAGTCGCATTCTGTGTAAACCCTTACTGCACTTTAGTCCCATAGGGACGACATATAGTAGCCGGGGGTGTAAACCCCCGGCTACATCATTTCGTCCCTTCGGGACTGAAAGACATAACGTCAGAATCTCCTCTCCGGGAGCTCACTGCGTTCGACCTCAGGCACCTGGAACTAACGAGCTTACTTGTCTTCATCCCGCTAATCGATGTAGATGAACTCATTACTGTTCAACAACACGCGACACACACCAACAAGACCCGTCTCGGTGTCATTCGCGAGTTCAATGAATTGGGTCAGTTCTTCTTCCGTAGGCTGTCGCCCCAACGCGATCTGAAACGCTCTGCCGATCTGCCGCGAGACATCTGTCCCGGCGTCCCTACGAACGCGCTCGGCGAAGTGCCTTGTTTCCTCGTTCACAAAGGCACCGTTGTACATCGCCAGGGCCTGTAACGGCGTGACGGAATGCTGGCGGCGCGGTCGTGATTCGTCACAGACGAGCGCGTCGAACACCTGCATGTGCGGCATCGTCATGGTTCGTTGTTGGTAGATGTAAATGCTTCGTTTGCGTCCTTCGGGGCCGTATTGAGTGTCCCACTTGCTGTTGCTGTACTTGACACGCTCTTCAATACCATCCGGTAGCGGTGGGAAGATCGGCAAACCGAACTGCTCCGGATTCAGCCGGCCGCTGGCTGCCAGCACGCTGTCGCGAATCGCTTCGGCTTCCAGCCTCCTTCGACGGAAACGCCACAACAGTGTGTTCTCCGGATCAATCTGTTCCGCATGTTTGTTGGTGTGAGATGACGTCTGACGAAAAGTCGCGGAAGTCACAATCAACCTGTGAACTGCCTTGATACTCCATTTTTCTTTCACGAACTGCCACGCCAGCCAATCGAGCAGCTCCGGGTGCGACGGACCACTGCTGAGCGCCCCGAGGTCGCTCGGAGTACGGACGATACCGCGACCGAAGTGCCAATGCCATAGCCGATTCACCATCACTCGCGAAGCGACCGGGTTGTCAGCACTCGCGATCCACTCGGCCAGCGCCATGCGGCGGCTGCGAGTCGGCCAGCGTTTGAACGGATCGAGGCGAATCGGAGCCGGATCTTGATGGCCGGTGATGCAACTCAGAAAGCCCGCTTCGACGACTTCGCCTGGATTGTCGTACTCACCGCGAATCATTACGCGCGACGTAGGCACGCCCGGCTCGTAAGGCGGGCCGTAGGAATGTCGCAACGACATCGCTAGCGGCTGCAGTCGCTTGAGTTGCTGTTTCAGAAACGGATCGCGCGTCGATAGCCGTCGGTAACGCTCGCGTTCCTCATTCGAAATCAACTCGTTCGACGTGTCAGCGATCGCGTCATCGAGTTTCGACTTCGCTGCTGCTTCCGGATTGATGAGCGTGCTGAGAAAGACGCCGTCGCCGCCCACTTCGAATCCGTAGCCTTCATGAGAGTGCGTCGCGGTGTACACGACGACGATCGTACCTTGCTGATCATCGAGAAAACCTGCTTCGCCAACTGGACCAACGAGAAAATCCGAATTGAATCGAACTGCCGGAGCTTTCGCTTCCCCGATTGAATCCATCACGGGCTGAAGCGATTCGTCGTCTTGTGCAATCATGCTGCCGGAAACACGATCTCTCCATGACGACACCCGCTGACCGATTTCTGGATTGCTTGTCTCCATATCCGCATCGAGGTCGGCCGCGTCGAGCCAGAACTCCAAGCCTTCTCGCGGAAGCTGAGTGGACGGTTTCGCGCCGCTGTATCTCGAATCGACATACTCGCCGACTGCTTTTCGCTCCACATCCTCCAACACATGATCGTAGATCAGCACCTCGGCGAAGTGGCCGACATGATGTGCCTCCTTCGCTGTGCCAGTTCCTGCCGAATACTGGCCAAGTGAAACATGCTTCGGAGCCGTGAGGTCGCCAAACCATTGGCCCTGATTACGACCGGAGAGACGGCCTGTGCTACCTGGTCCGTTCCCGTCGTTGTAGAACTCCCACTCTTCGCCATCGCATGTAATGGTCGATACGTGTAGCTTCCCGTCGTTGACTTTGCTTTGCTCGAAGACGTAGTTGTTGCCTAGCGGTCCGCCCATCGCTTGCAGGCCGAATCCGGCACCAGTTCCGAGGCGCTCTTCGAGTTGCTTCTTGAGTTCGCTCAACTCGCGGCTTGCATCCGCCATTTGTTGCTCGACTTTGGCCTTGCGCCGTTTCGCCCATTCCTCTTCGCTCGGTCGGTAGAAACCCGCCGGCAAACTCCCGCCGATCTGAAAGCCATCACCCGGTTCAGGCCGTTGCAGCGACACGGTCGAGAAGAAGGCTTTCAATCGATAGAAGTCTTTTGTCGGGATGTTGTCGTACTTGTGGTCGTGACACTTCGCACAACCGACGGTCAGCCCGAGGAAGACCGAACTGACGGTCGATGTGATCTCGCTCAACAACTCGTGCCGCGTCTCGTCGCCCCGCGGCTCGGTGAACGGTGCTAGCCGAAGGAACGTTAACGCAACCACGTTCTCCGGTGGAACGCCAGGAAGGTCGCCCGCGCCCATGATGTTTGCAAACTCGTCTCCCGCGATTTGTTCCTTCACGAAAAGATCGTAAGGCTTGTCGTTATTGAACGCATCGATCACATAGTCGCGGTACCGCCACGCGTGCGGTAAATCAGGATCACCCTCATAGCCTGCCGTGTCGGCATACCGAGCCAAATCGAGCCACAGCCGCGCCCAGTGTTCACCGTAACGTGGATCTTTCAGCAAATCATCGACGAGTCGCTCGTAAGCTCCTTCCGAATCATCGGCGACGAACGCTTCAACCTCTTCAGGAGTCGGCGGCAAACCGATTAAATCGAAATACAACCGGCGAACAAGTTGCCGACGAGTTGCTTCCGAAGCCGGTGATAACTCGGCATCTTCCAGCTGTTTCAGGATGAACGCATCGATGCTGTTACGAACCCACTTGGATTGTTTCACCTCGCCCGGATTGACTTCAGCAAGCGAATAGAACGGCCACTGGGGCTCTTCCGCGCGCGCACTCCCAGGCCAGATCAGCGAACAAGCCACGATGATACCAGCTCGCCACGTCATCAAGTTAAAGCCTGTTACGTTTGCCGAATGGTGTTTATTAACGCGGCAACATCTTTTCAATTGACCCCAGATTACAGGGAGGCGTAGAGAAAAGATGGGTGACAAACAAATGAGGAACAGATTGGGGGGCTTCATTTTTCGTCCATAATCTTTCCTCAACAATCAACTCGCACTGCTTGACTACGCCAAGATCTCCTTCACCACTCGGCCGGCGACGTCGGTGAGCCGGAAGTCGCGACCAGCAGAGTGATACGTCAGCTTGGTGTGATCGAGGCCGAGCTGATGCAGTATCGTGGCGTGTAGGTCGTGCATGGTGACTTTGTTTTCCGCCACGTAGTAGCCGAATTCGTCGGTCGATCCGTAAGTCATCCCGCCGCGAATGCCTCCGCCGGCCATCCACATCGTGAACGCATGCGGATGATGATCGCGACCGTCAGTGCCTTGAGCGGCGGGAGTGCGACCGAACTCCGTCCCCCAGACAACCAATGTTTCGTCCCAGAGTCCTCGCTCCTTAAGATCCTGCAGCAAGCCGGCGATTGGTTTGTCCACTTTCTTGGCGTTAGTTGAATGATTACCTTTCAAACCGCCATGCGCATCCCAGTAGTTGCGCGGGTAACTGTGATTGACGTGAACGAATCGCACACCGGCTTCTGACATGCGTCGCGCGACGAGACACAACCGACCAAATTCATCGGTCGGATCTTCATCGATGCCGTACAGCTTCTGAGTCTCTTTCGAGTCCTGCGTAAAGTCCGTGACCAGTGGAGCCTCCATCTGCATGCGAAACGTCAATTCGTACGATTGAATTCGTGCTTCGAGGCGACTGTCGTCCGTTCGCGTCAACTGATGCTGGCGATTCAATTCCTTCAGCAAATCAAGTTGCTTGCGTTGTAGCGTCGCATTCTCAGGCGAGCCGAGATCGGTAAACTTCGCCTCTTTGAACTGCGTACTACCATCTCCAATTCGGGTTCCCTGATACGCTGCAGGCAGGAAGGCAGAACCATAGTTCTGCGATCCGCCATGATAGTTCGATGGGCTCAAAGTGACGAATCCCGGCATGTTCTGATTCTCGGTGCCGAGCCCGTAAAGAAGCCAGGCGCCCATACTTGGCCGCATGAAGACGCCGTCGCCAGTGTGTAACGCCAACGCGGCGGGGCCGTGCGAGACCTGATTGCCGTTCACCATCGAACGGATCATGCAGATGTTATCCGCCTGCGCGCCGATCTCCGGGAACAACTCGCTGACTTCCAAACCCGACTCACCATACTTCGCGAACTTCCACGGTGACTGCAACAAGTTGCCAGTGGCCGCGAACTCGAACTCTGGCTTGGGAATCGGCAACGGCTGGCCATTCATTTCGGCCAGCTTCGGTTTGGGGTCGAACGAATCGACATGCGAAACGCCGCCATGCATGAACAAGAAGATCACTCGCTTCGCGCGAGGCGCAAAGTGCGGCGGACGGGGCGAGAGCGCCGACTTGATCGGCGGGGCAGGACGCGTTTCCGCCGTCGCAGCTTCCGCCAACAGCCCGACCAGCGCCGTGTGACCGATCCCGCAGGCGACTCGTTTGAGCAGCTCTCGTCGGGGCAATGCTGGATCCGCGAGCGGGTGCATGAGCGACTCCTACCCATTCAATTCTGCACAATTGCAACAAGCAACAGAGGGAATTGTACCAATCGCAGACGCGAAACACGATCAAGAATGCTCCCGCAAAGGCGCGAAGGCGTAAAGTGAGGAAATGGAATAGATAATATGCAAGCCCACGCTACCGACCGAGTTGTTGGTTTTCCTTCTTCTTTGTGCCTTCAACCCTTTGCGTGAGACCCCATTCGCCTAAATCGCAAGGAGAAATCATGCGATCGGGTTCTGGGATCGCTGTGTGAAAGCTCCATCCCCTACTTGTTTTCGTGGGTTTTGATCTCATAGACTCGCACTCGATTGGCGGAGCTGTTCTGGCTCTTGATGGTAGATTCTTGTGAAGACTGCGGAGCAGACTTCTTTACAAAGTGGGCCAAGGAGGACGCCGGGTATGCCGCGATTGTCAAGAAGTCCCAGAGACAGTCCATCTACTCCATACAAGACAAGTACGTGAAACAAATCGGCGATCTAAACAAGCAAATCCAGGCGCTCGAACAGAAACGCGATGCCGAGATCGCCGGTGTATTGAGCGCCGAACAAAAGCAAGTTCTCGCTCTTATCAAGAAGATCCGCGAGGAAGAGAAGGCAGAAGACGCCGAAACGGCAGCAGCGTCTGCTGGGGCCAGTGCTGGAAACTAAGGCTGGAAGCAGTCCCGAACAACACGAGAGGCTCGCGCCGACGCGAGCCTCTTTGCATTTGTTCGTTAGCGAATGTATCGACGTTCATTCGACGTACAAGAACTCGTTCAAACAGAACATCAATTGGCAGTAACTACGCCAGGCAGATAGCTCACCTTGCACGGCGGTTGTCTCGCTATTCTGCAACGACGCGCGATAGTCCGCGATGAAGCGGATTGCGGCACTCACCTCGTCTTCACTCGGTTCGCGACCAACCACGAGCAAGTAGGTGTGTTTCACGCGAGAGGCATCGTCTTCACGCGCGGCAAGAACATGTCTTGCGAACGCCTCCGCTTGCTTGATCACGAACGGATTGTTCAACATGAACGCGGCTTGCGACGAAACGGTCGTTTCATTGCGCACGGCGGTAATACTGTTCCCGTCGGCTGCATCAAACAAGACGAGCGCGTCGGGCAACCCGTTCCGCACGACCGGTAAATACAGACTGCGTCGCCGCGAGTCAAAACCTTCCCAGCGGCTGTTGATCGTCGCCGCCGAGGCCACTCCACGGTCCTTGTCGAGAACTTGCGCCGACTCGTAGAGTTTGCTGATCAACTCGCCTCCCGCGATATGTGCATCCAGTTCGCCGGAGATGGCGAGCAGAGAGTCACGGAGTTGCTCGGCATCGAGGCGTCGTCGAGGCGCCTTCCACAACAGCCGGTTGTCGGGATCGACAGAATGCGGAGTTCGGAGTTCGGGATGTGGAATCGAATCCGAAGATTCCCCACTCCGCATTTCCCACCCCGCACTCTGGCGATACGTACGTGAGTTCAGAATCGATCGATGCATCTCCTTCACAGACCAACCCGATTCAATGAAGCGGGCGGCAAGCCAGTCGAGCATCGCTGGGTGCGACGGCAACTGACCACGAGTTCCAAAGTTGTCGCTCGTAGAAACGAGGCCGACTCCAAAGTGGCCCTGCCAGATCCGGTTGACCATCACGCGGGCAGTCAATGGATGTTGGGGACTGGCGATCCAACGAGCCAGTTCCAGACGCCCGCTGTTTGTAGTCGGCAGCGGCGAGTGTCCCGAACCGGCCAAGACCTGCAAGAAGCGTCGGGGAGCTGTCTCACCGAGGCGGAATCGGCTGCCGCGCAAATGCACTCTCAGATTCCGCGGCACTCCGTCCTTGGGAGCCATCACGTCGAGCACCTCACCTGCGCTGCCGAAAGGAATCTTGTACTCCATCCACATCGACGCGTTGCGTTGCAGATCCGCGAACACTTCGGTGCTGCGAAAGATCCCGGCGAGCGAATAGTAATCGACGGTCAGAATCGGATCGAACTTGTGGTCATGGCAACGGGCACAGGCAATCGTCAGTCCCATCATCGCGCGGCCAACGACATCGAGTTGCTCGTCGGCGATGTCCATTTTGACTTGCTCTTTGTCCGTCTCGGCCAAAGCCTTCGGCCCGATCATGAGGAAGCCCGTGGCAATGATCCGCTCGGCCGTGACTAGCGCGTCGTCGTGCGGTGGCAGCAAGTCGCCGGCGAGCTGTTCGACGATGAATTGATCATACGGCTTGTCTTGATTGAACGCGTTGGCGACATAGTCGCGATAGCGATACGCATATCGCATCACGAAGTTTCCATCGTTGGCAGTCGTGTCAGCGTATCGCACAACATCGAGCCAATGCCTGGCCCAACGCTCGCCATAGTGGGGCGACGCGAGCAAGCGATCGACGAGATTTCGGAATGAGGAGTGCGGA
This sequence comes from Planctomycetaceae bacterium, assembly GCA_002726245.1. GTDB lineage: Bacteria > Planctomycetota > Planctomycetia > Pirellulales > Pirellulaceae > PBSM01. Next base: position 7,354 of record PBSM01000052.1, read on the forward strand.
GCGCGGAGTGATTCTTGTTCGAAGGCACTGATTTCGTCTGGCGTTGGAGGCAAACCGATGAGATCGTAAGTGACACGGCGAATCAGCGTTCGTGGATCTGCGAGGGGAGTGGGCTTCAAGCCGGCGGCTTCGAGTTTGGCGAGGATGAAGCGGTCGATCGGGTTGGCGATTTCGTCCGCGTTCGCCACGACTGGTGGCAGAGGCTTCTTGACTGGTTGAAACGACCAATGCGATTTCTCGTCATCGCTGAACTCACGAGTCGATGCTGCAATCATCTCCTCGGTTAGCAGGTTGTACTTCGACATCAGATGAGCTTCGACGCCTCGTCGCTCCGCGTCCGTCAGGACTCGGTTGTAGATAATCACTTCCGAAATATCGCCCGCGATCGATCCAGCCCAGCTCATTGTCTTACCGATGGCAACTCCAAAGTCTTCGCGATGTTGAACGTCAGGTACAACGTCAGTGCCGGTCAGCTCGCGCTTCAAAATGTCGCGAGATGGTCTGCCATCGAAGAAGAATGCAGCTCCCTCGGTCATCGGCCCTGGCGTCTTTGTGACGGTCACCACTCGTGGCTGGCTGTAAACTAACTCCGCCGACCCTTCGCCCAGCGAAACATCATGCGACCAACCACCACCCAGATCGAGTTGCGGCCGCGGAACGGAGCGATCGATTTCGAGGTAAAAGGCGCGCGGACCTCCAGGATCGCCCGGCCAAGCTGGATTACCGATCATCAACAAGTTGTCGTAAGGTGGCGACATGTCGTGTCGCTCCAGCTTGCAAACCACGATCATGGTGGCTGCCGCATCGCCGTTAACATCGACGAGGTGATCGGGCGATCCCGCCAATCCGTTGCCTTCGCGAAAACGAACGGCCGGCTGTCCATTGATGTTGCTCGTCTTAATGAACTGCGGCGCGGTGCCGACTCCGCCGGGACGCACACCAGCCGTGATTGACAAGTCGCGGCCATTACCGCTGTGGTCCGGCCAAACAACGACGGGCTGGTCGTTCTGCAGGCCGAGCGCGTCCGCTTTCAACCAGAGCTGCAACGATTCGGCGAGTTGTGTTGCATTCGGTTCGATCAGCGTGATGGGTGCGGCATTGGTCTCGCCTGCCGGTCGAGTCGGATCGTCGGGCCAAACGGCTCCCGCGGCGATCCACTTCTCTAAGTGTGCGACCTGCGCCGGCGTGAGCTTCTCTTCGGGAGGCATCTTCAGGTCGGTTGTTTGTCGAACGGCCGTCAGCAGTAGACTCTCGGCCGGATTCTTCGCCATCACGACTTGTCCGGAATCGCCACCCTTTCGCAAGTGAGCCCCGCTATCAAGCCGCAACCCGCCTTCTTGCTTCTTGACTCCGTGGCACTTCCAGCACTTCTCGGCCAGCAGCGGGCGAACGCGTTTCTCGAAATGGTCGATGTCCACTTCAGCAGCCTGACCGAACGCGGCGTTCAGGATGGCAGCCGCTAACAGAAAGGAAGCCAATTGCCGAAGCAGCGATTCGCTGTTTGCGGGTCTACCTGTGAGTCGAGGCCACATGGGAGCATAGCCTACACGAACATGTTTGCGCTCGCCAACTTCGGTGAGTGGGGTAGGTCACTTTCGCCGAAAGTGACTTCTCCTGACAGCTCGCTTAGTGAAAAGAGAGGCCGCACGAATTAAGGAAAGAGCGCGAATGAGCGACTCGATTCGTGCTCTTTCATTAATTCGTGCGGAATCTCCCTCGACAGAAGTCTTCAAAACCGAAACATGTTCTCACTTTTCGAACGGTGAATCCTTTATAGGGGCTCCAAGTCACGCCCGGCGGTCGTGACCTACCTCACCGCGAAGTCTCGGTGGCGTTCAAGAACTCGCGTTCTGCTCCAGACCAGGCCGATATGGCAGCAAGAACGCGGCGATCACAACTCCACAAATCATCATCGCGGCGCAGACGGCAAAGCTCGCTTGAAATCCGAAAGCTGGACTGCTGGCAGCGCCGAACGCGGTGATGTTGTTCTCGCGGATGTAGTCAGAGATCGCTCCGAAGAGATAACCGGTGGGAGCGGCCGGAGCCATCAGCATGGTGACGAAAGCCATGTTGCGTCGCAGCTGCGATGGGCGCGATGCGGAAAGAATGTAATTCGGAGCGTAGACGCCAACTAACTCGCCGGCACCATAAATGCCAAAAGCAATCAGATACGCCGTCCCTGTTGCGAAGATGGCCCAGACTTGCGCGGCGATGAAGATGCACCCGGTCAGCAAGATGCCTGCCTTCGGATTCGACTTCGTCAGGATCCAGCCGAGGAGAAAGCCAGCCACGACTTTGAACGCGAATCGCAACGTGTTTTGATAGCCCGCGTACTTCTCTGGCAGATCGCCCAAGACTTCCGACGTGTAGAGATTCATGTTCGACGGGATCGTGTTGCCCGAATAGAGCAGAACGGTAACGATCGTCGCCAACAGCAGCACTCGTTGACTGAGGATGTCACGAAAGTGATGTACGAATAGGGCGCCCGCTACTACAAGCAGTCCGTGACCGAGAATCGCAACTTCCAGGTAGTAGAATGTCAGTGCCAACGCACCGATCCCGATTCCCGCACACAATCCACTCACTTTTGAGAACGGCTCCCGCACGGCATCGACTTTGGGCAACGGAACGACGAAGCGACTGGAAAGAAAGGCAGCCAGAGCCATCGCCGGCACTCCCGCTGCAAACAGCACGGCGAAGTTCAACGGATACTTCAGCCCTTCGAGCGTTACACCGCCCAGTTCCCCGCTGAGCAACAACTGGGAACCGAGCGAACCGACAACCGCCAACATCGGCCCCACGCCAAAAGCCAGACTCAGCGCGAATCCTCTCCGCGATTGATCCGTGCCTCGGCCGATCACTTCCCACAAAAACGCGATCGCCGCCGGCATAGCCATCCCGGCAACAGCTCCCTGTACGATAACGAAACCAATCCGCACGTTATTCGGCAGTGGAATAATCAGCGAAGCCGACATGATGGCCAGCATCGCGGCGACAATTGAGTAGCAAGCAACGAGATTGCGCTTCAGGAACGAGACATACGGGAAGAGCCACGCGATGAGTGCCGGAACAGCAGTCATGGCGAAGTAGAACGTCGCGGGCAGATTCGACAGCTTGTCATCAGCCCCTAGGTGATCGCACAGTGATGCCTGCGTGACGCCTACATACAAAACTGGCGCGGCCAAGTACTGCAGTCCCGTACAGCAAGCGAACAAGATCATGTTGCGCCGCTGCTCGGACTCGGTCAGCGTGCACGTGACAGCTTCGGTGCTGCCATCGTGCTTCTCACTCGCTTCGTGCGGCGATTCGTAAGGATTCGTCTGGCCTTCGCTCATAGCGGCAAGTCAACCGCTTGGCCGGTGCGAGCTGAGATCAGACAGGCTTCGCAGATTTCAACGGCGGCTCTTCCTTCGGTGCCACCGACCTTCGGTGCCCGCTGCTCGCGAATGCTGTCAACGAACCCTTGCACAACGTTCACGTGCGGCTCTAACCGAATGGGCGATTTCGGTTCCTTCAAGTAATCGAACTTTTCGGGAGTGAAAACGCGTTCCCACTCATCACCCTTGCCCATGTCCAAGAAGTCGAAGTTGTCGAAGTCGAGCATGCCGTCGCTGCCGATGATCTGAAAGCGGACTTCGCTGCTGGGAAAGCTCGGCGAAGGGAACTCGGACGAGATCCACATGTGTCCCATCAAGCCGTCCTCGAAGACGATCTGGGCCATCACGCTTTGCGCCGAGGCTTCGATGTCACTGAACGTGTTGACTTGAGCAAAGACCTTGGTCGCGTTTCGTCCGCTCAGCCAACGCAGGAAGTCGGTGTTGTGGGAAGCCATCCCCATAAAGAGCCCGCCGCCTTTGGGATCGTACATCCACTTTCGGTCTTCGAACAACTCGCGCGTGACGTTGATCGGAAAAGCGGACATGGTTCGCATCATACGAATCGGGCCGATCTCGCCATCGTCAATCAGTTGTTTGGCCTTTCGCGTCAGACGCCGGAATCGCTCCGTCTTGACGACGCCAAGATTCACACTCGCAGCATCGCAAGCCGCAATCATCGCGTCGCATTCGGCAACGGTCGGTGCCATCGGCTTCTCGACAAGCACATGCTTTCCAGCCGCCGCAGCTTTGTTTGTGACCTCAAGGCGATTCTGATCCGGCGTGGCCACAAGGACGGCATCAATGTCCGGTCGGGCCAAGAGCGCATCGACCGATTCCTCAGCAGGCACTTCATAATCGCTGGCCAGTTTCCCCGCTCGACGACCGCCGGTTACCGCCACGAGCTTGGCTCCTTGGACGAAGCTGGCGATCGCTTCCGAATACGTCAGCCCCATGAACCCGCTGCCGATCATTCCAACGCCGATGTCATCCATTATTGTGCCTTTTTAATGAGGAACAGTGGCCCCAACGAATCAGGAGACGACGAATGAGGAAGTCGTTCGATCGTCTTTGTTCGTTGTCTCCTTAATTCGTTGGGGCCTTCTTCGGCGTGTACTGAAACAGCGAAACTCTTATCCCCGTCGCGGATCGGACTCCAGGTCAGGATTCGGTGCATGAGGATAATCGACGGGGTTGTATTGAATTGCCAACTCTGGCGTCAGCAGTTTCTTGTGATCTTCAAAGCGAGACGTGAGAGATCGGTCGAGAATTCCGGCCGTCAATAGCGTTCGCTCGACCGGATAGCTCGGCTGGCCCGTGTGCATCATCCGCTCAATCCCTTTCAGCAGGTAAGCGAAGTGGGGATGGCGGGGAGTTGGCCGCTCTTCAAACCAGGTGGCGATCGCTTGTTGCTGGCCTTTAAGCTTCAGACCAACGGCCGTCCCGGTACCAACCGTCGGCAACATTAACAGCGCACCAATCAAGCCGTCACGATACTTGAACAAGAACAACGCCGCTTGCTCGTCCTCGCGTATATCAGCGCCTCCGCTCGGTGGCACGACAGCCATTGCAGCATCCAAGGCGTCTTTATCGACGAGGCCATCATCGACTGCTCTCCACACCGCACTCCCTTCGAGGCATTGAACCCACTCAACGCCACGTTCGGCGTTCTGCCGTCGCTCGACCAAGCACTGATAACCTTCCAACGCGTGAATGCCGTAGATGTCGAGGCCCGAATACCCGACTGCAACTGCACTCTCGATCTCACATCCCATTGGCACATCGATCTCCGGCTTGCGATACGTCACTGCGAGCGACGAACCGGCCATGAAGGGAACCTTCATATCGCGAGCCCGATCGTACATCCACTTCGCATCGGACCAGGCCGGGCCGAGGTGCTTGTCGTTGAACACCGGCACAACGCGATCGTACTTCTTAAACGCGTCCGTGATCTCTTCGAAGAACCTGCGCCGCGGATAGAGATGTTGCCCTTTGTCGTTGTACGGATAGGTGCCGTGCTCGCCGATACTGATCACACCATCAACCGGAATATGGTCGCCGCCGACAGTCAACGCTTCTTCGATCGTTTTGAAGATCGGTACGCCGTACTTCTTCGACATCCCGCGAGCGAGGTCCTTGTCAGTGAATTGCTCGACGTACATCGAAGACAGTTTCAACGCCGGCCCAGACCCTCCATCTTGTTTCCAACCTTCCAGGATCTTCCCAATCATCACGTCGGCATGAAGACCCTCTTCGTAGGCTGTGATGATTGCCGCGACAGACTTCGGTTTTGGCTTCTGGGGCGCAGCCATGGTCATTCCTGTTAGAAGTGCGCTCGACGCGACTCCGGCAGCCGTCGCGGCAAGGAGTTCTCTACGGTCGATCTTGGGAGTGCTATTCATGGTGTTGCCTTACTCAAATCTTGCGTTCCGCAATGCGCGAGGGATTCCATGCCTTCAGTTTGAGCGTAACGAATTGAGATACTCCAGCAAATCAGCGACTTGCTGTGCGGTCATATCGCGAAGCAGGAGATCCGGCATCAGCGATCGTTCTTGCGGAACGAGCTGCTCAATTTGCTTGGCGGGAATACGCACTTCTTTATTCTGCGCGTCCTTGAGGACCACTTCGGTCGCGTCTTTCTTCACCAGCAGCCCCGTGTGCAATCGGCCATCGTCAGTTTCAGCAAGATACGTCACATACTTCGGGTCGATACGCTTGGATGGTTCGAGCATGCTTTCTAGTAACTGAGCGCGGTTGTATTTCTTCGCGATGGTTGTCAACTCGGGTCCGAGTTCTTTCCCTTCTTTCTGGATCTGGTGGCAGTTCTTGCACTGCACACCCTCTGTCGCGAAGAAGACCTGTTTGCCTCGCGCCGCATCACCCGGCAGCGAGAGAAGTTGCTCCGGCCGCACAACATTTCCGAGTCGCTTGATCCGCTGTTCCGCAGGTAAGAAACGCTCGAACAAGTCACGGATACGAATATCGTCGTGGCTCGCAGCCGCCTTGATGACAAGCTTGGTGGTTTCCGTTGGTAGAGTCTTGTTGTCGATCGAACGAAGCAGCATCAGAGCCCCGCTGGTTGTCGAGAGAAGCGGCGTCACAAGTTTCGAGTTCGGCGGTGTTGCCGCGAGAAGTCGCTCCAGGCCGTCCGCTTCTTCTTGGCGGATTCGCGCCGCGGTCTCGTCACCGGTTTTGTCTTTGGTGGCGTCCCTGGGGATCTGCTGGATCCACTCGTACATCAATTGCAGACTGTCGTGGTCAATCTCAGTCGAACCAATGTGCGGCATGCGTCCACCTCCGAGTTTCGACATGCGATAGAGCAGGACGGAGCGGAAAGGATCGCCAGGCGAGATGACTTGAGCGGCGTGAATTCCGAACGTACCTTGTGACGGCCGAACGCCGACCATGTTGGTCTTCTCTAGGGGCAAGTCATAATGCATATGCGACAGAACCGCGCTGCCGGCATGCAAGCGGTGGCAGTGGGCACAGTTGACTTGCAAGTAGGCCCGCGCACGCGCTTCGCGATCATCTGACGAATCGAGCGGATTCGCAAGCTTGGCCCGATCCTTGTCTGGAGGAGCATTCTCGATCAGCTTGATGTGTGCGGATGTATCTAGTTGCGAAGCCACCGTGCCGCCGTAGTCGTGTGTCTTGTTCAACTGCGGCGTGTTGAAGGCCAACGGTGGGCCGGACCATTTGTTGTGGCAGCGTTGACACTCGGCTCGACCGGAGAAGCGCCACGTTTGCTCGCGTTTGCCGCCGGTGGCATCTGCGTCATCGATCTCGAAGACTCGTTCCGCGCCGGCAGCGTCCAGCAGTTCAGCGTCGGTTTGCTCGTCGTTCCACTGATAAGTGTACGGTTGCCACTCAGTGCCATCGAAATGCAAGATCTGCGTCTCGACTTTGCGGCGAGTCGATGGATTGCCAGTTTCCATGGCGAGCGAAAGCGTCTTCACCAGCACGGAATCCTTCGGAAACGAATAAGTCAGAGCTTCGGCGTTGATCGTTCCTGCTTCTGGAACGGCAACGAATCGCTGAGCAACGGCGTAATCAGCCCACGGTTCCGCGTTGATCGAGTAGGGTATGACGCCTGGTGCCGGAAGCTGTTCGACGACCGAGGCGAACAGTCCGCTTTCGCTCAGCTTGCGAGGAAAGTCACTCTCCTGGTTCTTGTTGGGATTCGGCACGAAGCGGTTGATCGTGCCTGCCGGGTGGTCCAGCACATAAAACTCGCCGTCATCATCTTCGCCGAAACCGACGATGCGGAGTGTCGTATCGGCGAGTTCGCGGTGATCGACAACTTGCCCGTTCTCCCAACGGAACCCCCAAAACTTGCCCGTATCATAGTCGCCGTAGATGTGCGTTCCGTGAAGCTCCTTCAGCCGGGGGCCGTAGTAGGTCAAACCTTCAGTGACGGACGAAGATTCTGAGTGCGGATGGTCGATCGTCGGCGGTAAGACCGGTGTCGGCCCGCGTGGAAACTCGGGATGCGTTGACTGCCGTCCTTCCGTCACGCTCCATCCATAGTTGCCGCCGCGCTGCACACGGTCGAGCATCTCCCACAGCTCCCAGCCAACATCGCCGACCCAAAGATCTCCCGTCTCGCGATCAAAGCTCATTCGCCACGGATTGCGGAGACCGTATGCCCAGATCTCGCCGCGCGCTCCATCGAGATCGACAAACGGATTGTCTGCTGGAATGCGATAGTTCGTTTCGCCGTTCGCATGATCAACGTCAAGCCGCAGAATCGCTGACAGCAGATTGCTAACGTCCTGGCCAGCCTTCTTCGTGTCGGGCGGGTTGGCCGGAGCGCCATCTCCGGTCGAAACATAGAGGTATCCGTCGGGACCGAACTTCAGGCAACATCCGTTGTGGCCGCCAGAGTACCACGTGACAATTGTTTTCTCAGTGGTCGCGTCAATCGTAGGCGGGTCGGTGTCTGCGACTTCGAACCGAGCAACGTGCGTTCCATCTTCGAGATCGGCGTCCTTGATATAGCAGAGATAACAATAGCGGTTATTCTCGAAGTCGGGATGAAACGCTAGTGCATAGACGCTTCTCACACCTTCGATTTCTTTGGCCAAGTCAACCACTAGATCGGCCTTCTCGACATCCGGCTCATTCGGAAACGAGAAGGTCTTTCCCGATTGCTCGACGATGAAGAAGCGGTTTGAGCCCGGCATCTTCGCGATATCAAGACACTGGTTGAACTTCAGTGCCGGAAAGACTCGCTCGGTCGTATAGGGAAGCGGCGGATCGGGCGAACCCTTCACATGCGACGTCGTCCACAGCGTCCGTTCTTCGATGCCGACAGTCGGAGAATCCGCGGATGCTGTCCGCGACAAGACAACGATGAGGACGCCTAGGTAGGACAGAACCGTGATCATCTTCAGAATGGTGATTTCTTTCATCTAAGTAGTACACCCGACTAAGAGTTCGTTGGCAAGCAGATTCCGCCGCCGCGATCGGATAAGTGAGGCAGTGCGGACTCACCACCACGCTGCGTGGCGGAGCGATCAGTTCCGAGTATGATACCGGAACAGATGTCGAAGTTCCCCGCCTGACGCCGAGATATCGTGGAATTGATCGAATATGAAGGAATCACTCGTCCAATCTGTGTCGGCTCACGCCTTCGTCCTGCTGGCGTTGATCGGAATGGCAGGCGCCAGTGCCGCCGACGAGGCGTCTGTTTCGGACGTCGCGAAACAACTGGCGGCCGGACAGAAAACTCGCATTGTCTGTTTCGGCGACAGTATTACTGGTGTCTATTATCACACGGGTGGCGAACGTGCTTGGTGCGACATGCTGGGGTTTGCCTTACAAAAGGCGAACCCGCGAGCCAATATCGAGATGATCAATGCCGGAATCAGCGGGCACACCACCGTGAACGGGCTGGCTCGCTTCGAGAAAGACGTTCTCGCGAAGAAACCGCACCTCGTTGTCGTTATGTTTGGGATGAATGACGTTACACGAGTGCCGCTTGACGACTTTCGCAAGAACATGCGTACCATCGCCCGCCGCTGTTTGGACGATGGATCGGCTGTTGTGCTATGTACTCCGAACTCCGTCTATGAGAACACGGCTCGCCCGAATCAACGGCTGGCTGAGTTCTCTCAGGCCGTGCGAGAAGTTGCCGACGAACTGAATCTGCCACTCGTTGACTTCTTCAAGGACTGGCAGCAGGTGCGGCAAGAAGATGCGGAAAAGTGGATGCTGATGATGAGCGACACGATCCATCCAAACATGAACGGTCACAAACGATTCGCTCAGTTGATCGCTCAATCGATTTCAGGCAAAGAGGTTTCCCTCGATGACCTTCGCCCGCCGTTCGAAGCATTGCATCACACTTTCGATCGACTGCGCGATCAGAAACTGACCAAGCTCGTTGCCATGCCGCCTTACGATGAGCTACTGCCAAAGCTTCTCCGCGAGCACTTTCCGGATGCCAAGTTCGAGACCGTTCGTTGGCCGACGGCAGACAAGTCCGTAGACGAGCTAGCCGAGTGGGCCAAACAGATACGCGGAATGAAGCCCAATCTTGTCATACCGGCTGTCCCTGGCGATGCGAGTGCCGAGACCAAGGAAGCGTTCGTTCAACATTACGAGTGGGTCTTGAATTGGAGTTTCCAGTTCGCAGGACGGCCGTGGGATGTCGTGCCGATTTCGCCGTCGCTAGTGGGCGATCTTCCGGAAGAAGCGAAAGACCGAGCTAAGTTGGCTCGCCAAATCATCATCGGCAAAGACGTTCGCTTCATCGACCGGTCGCCGGAAGACAAACGAGCGCCGCAAGCAGTCGTGGCCGCGTGGATCGCCGATCAGAAACGAACCTGGCAGGCTGCGAAAAACGAATTGTCTCCAAGTAACGATCATGTGCATGTGCGTGCCCAGTCGTGGCCGCATCAACCCGGGCCGCGCACCGTGAAAGCCTCGATCTATTATCCCGGCGGAAAGTTGGCGAACGTTAACGAAAAGACTGGCGTCATGCTGACGCTTCACAATTGGGGCGGCCAAGATTGCGCAGGCACGGCTAGTCCGAGCGCCCTGACAGATAGGCTGAACGTCGTTGCGATTTGCGTTAACTACTTGCAAAGCGGACGTAAAGCATCGATTGACGATCCTCAGCCGTACGACGTCGGTTATCTGCAGTCGCTCGACGCGTTGCGTGCATTGGCATTTGTCCAGAACGGACTGAAGAAGGCCAAGGTGCCATTCGATCGTGGCCGAGTCTTTTGCACGGGTGGGTCCGGTGGTGGCAACGTGACATTGATGGCAAACAAGCTCGCACCGCGCACGTTCGCTTGCGTGATCGACATGTGCGGCATGAAGAAGCTGAGCGACGACATTGCCTTCAACGACCCGGGAGGGAGTGGGTTGAATGCACGTTGGAGTCGTGATCCGACGAGTGTCAACTACCTGTCAGCCGACCAACAAGAACTCCGCTTCGTCGGCAATCCGCAGCACCTGCTGGCTATGAAACATCTTGGGGCGGCGAACAAGATCATCGTCGTGCACGGAGTCGATGATGCGACATGCCCGTTCGCCGACGCCCGAGAGATGGTTTCCAACATGCAAGCGGCCGAGTTCAATGTCGAGCCTCATTTCATTGGCAAGGAGGATATCGACGGCAAGGTCTTCAGCAGCACTGGCCATTCGTTGGGTAATCGCACCGAGATCGTCTTTCGCGTCGCTGGGAAGTACCTCGCTTTAGACGGACCAGACTCACTCCGTCGCAAGGGACCGACGGACTTCGAACTTCGCGAGGACGTGGTCTATGAGACGACAAGTGGCAAGTACGTCATCTCCTATAAGAGCGGAATTCCTGTCAGCCGCTTCGAGCTGCGCACCAAGTAGATCACGCTGGCGAGCGTGATCTCGAAAACCACTGGTTTTCGTTCGGCTGAAGTCACTTTCGGCGAAAGTGACCTACTTGTTCGCGTACGCGCTGCGCGCAGAGCGGCTCGTCGGTCCTCGATAATCTGTCTGATCGTCGCCATCGCCTCAACCACGTGCATGGCACAAGACGCTCCAGGGTTTGCGACCGTTGAAGATCGAACCTTCATTGCGAAGTTCGATGGTTCGGAACAGAAGTACGTGATCATGACACCGCACGGATTCGCGCCGGACCAATCCGTGTCGCTGTTGATTGCTCTGCACGGGCATGGGTCGGATCGCTGGCAGTTTGTTCGGCAGCCAAGAGGCGAATGTCGCGGCGCACGAGATGTCGCGGCCGACAACAAGATGCTTCTGATTTCTCCCGACTACCGGGCAAAGACGTCTTGGATGGGGCCGGCAGCTGAAGCCGACGTGTTGCAAATCATTCAGACATTGAAGCAGCGTTTTGAAGTCGAACACGTCATCTTGTGCGGTGGTTCGATGGGTGGCACGGGAGCGTTAACATTCACGGCTTTGCATCCAGACATGATCAACGCCGTCGTTTCTCTGAATGGCACCGCGAATCTTGTGGAGTACGAGCGTTTCCAGGACGCCATCGCCAAGTCTTTTGGCGGCAGCAAAAAGCAAGTGCCTGATGAATATCGCAAGCGTAGCGCCGAGTTTTTCCAAAATCGCTTCACCATGCCTTTCGCTGCCACAACAGGCGGCAAAGACAACATTGTCCCACCTGCAAGTGTCCTTCGATTGATAGGCAGCGCGCGTGAACACAACCCAAATGTTCTCAGCCTGCATCGAACAGACGGCGAACATAGTACTTCGTACGAAGAGTACGAAGAAAGCTCTGGAGTTTGTAATCGCCGCTTGCGTTGGCGACGAATAACGTTGTGCGAGAGCTACCCGACTAGTTCGCGGATCGGCTCGGTACGCATGGTCAGTTTCCGAACCAGCGTCTGCTCGAGACCTTTCGTCCTCCCGTGAAAATTGGCAGCTACTTCGGCAGTTGTACTCTCCATGCTTTTCTTTGCAGGCTCGACGTTCTTCGAGACGGCGTCTTTCGCCTTTGCGCCGCCATCCGCGACAGCGTTCTTCGCTTGGTTGGCAAGCTTCCCGAGATCTTCCTTGCTGCAAATCCCAGCAGCGCACACAGCCAAGTGAATCGTTTGAGATGGCAAGCGTCCATGATGCATCCTCCGAGGGATAGAAGTGCGGTCCGCCAGATGACAAGAATGCGCCGCACGAACGTTATCGTGGCAGGCTCTCTGCTCTCGGTCAACCAAATGAAACTTGCAAGTTGAGGGAGACATGCTTTCCAAACAGAGATCGCCCGCGGTCTAGGAGGTCGTACTCCGTAGGAGACTGCAGCCAACACACAGAAAACTACAATCGCACAGGACTGCATCGAGGTTAACTCCTGATAACTGAGTTTTTGCAAAGTGCTAAATCAATCCCAATTGATCTAAGACGTGCTTTGGTTCTTGAGAATCTTCCGTGATCTGCGTCATGGCCC
>PBSM01000053.1 GCA_002726245.1 Planctomycetaceae bacterium
AAATGGGACTGGCTCCAAAGCAGCGCGATCGACTTACCACCAGAAAACAAGTGGTTCGCTGCCTTGGTGCCTGTCCCACTTTCACGACGGAGCAGCGCGGTTCGACATGGCCCGCGAGGAAAGGGGACAGGCACTGTGCCGTTCCCGTTGACCAACATTGCGGGCCTTTGCGGGCACGGAGCCAGTCCCCTTTCTCGCTCGCGTTTTCAGTTTAAGTAACGCATTTACCTTGCATCACTCGACGTGTAGGTGTGGGTGGGAGTTGCACTCCGACCAGGAGAAAGACGGAGTACAACTGGTACAACTCCATCCTACTTGAGCAGCATCAACAAGAAGTTGCGAAACCGCTGTTGCTGGCCTTCGTGAACCGGGCCGCGAAACACCAGCCGTAAACGGCCGCCCGGTTGTCGAATGCCTCGGATGACGACCTTGCCCTGTTCAGGGAGATTCTGCTGGAGAAACTCTTCGACTTCGTGACGCAACCTCTTGTCAACTCCATCCACTCGCCGAACGCCCTCCGGCGTCAGCACGATCCCGATCTCATACTTCGGCTGCAGGACTCGCCAAATAACAAAGCCGACGCCTCCAATAATCGCAGCTTTGATCATGAGACTCAGGAGACCCATAGCTGCCTCTACAAAATGGTCGCAACGCTCACCAGTGATTGTAACCAATCGATGCCACCATTTGCACTCGCGGACTCCGCATCTGTCTAGTTTGCCGAAGGGGCAGACACTGTGGTAGAACCCTAACTGTTGCGTCAATGCTGCCTATCGTGACACGGGGAATCGTTTGCGGTGGAAACCTCGTTTTTCGCTCAGACTGTTATTGCTATTCGTCACGGTCACCGCAGACGCGACGTTTGTCGCGCTGAATGGACGAAGGTGGCACGTTGACTATTTGGACTGGAGTGCAACTCGGGCCGTTCGAGCAAGGGCCGAGAAGGTCTTTCGCGACGAAACGGGGGCGCGACCTCCGGCCGAACTGGTCCATATTCTCGGAAGCGGCAAGCTTTCGCATAGGGGGCGCGTCTATGACATCGGGCTGACTGCCGAGCAGATCATCTCGTGTGGCTCCGACAAAGCAGTTCGGTGTTGGTCGGCAGAGACTGGCGAATCACTGCAGGTGATCAGCAATGTTAAGGGCTACGTCGCCGCAAAATCCTCTTTGCTGGTTACGATCGATAACGAACAACGAGCCAGCGTGTACGACACCGGTTCCTCGCCGCTGAAGCTCCAGCGGCAATTCTCAATCGCTGCGGCATCCGAGATCCAGAAAGCATTCGCTTCCCCGCTGAATCCGATCTTGGCAGTCATCTACGACGACGCCCCCAACGAGATCCAGTTGTTCGATTTGGACAATGGGTCGAGAATGAGCACGCTGCGTTTCACGCAACTAGGTTTCGGGGAAGAAAGTGTCCCGCAAGAAGCAAGAACAGTCGCTATCGGGTTTCGCGAGGACGGGCGATTGCTGGCCGCCTGCAAAGACCGATTCTTGCTGATCGATGCCAGGAGCGGAGAGGTTGCCACTGAATGGACAAACGATCCGTGGCCGTTCGACCGCCAGATGACACGAGACGCCGTTCGACTGAAAGCACCTTGGTGGTTGGTCGTTGGAGCATCGACCACAATCGTCTGGAACGAAGAAACAAACGACTGGAAAGAAGTTGACGGACTATACCAACAACACTTTGGTGGCTACCAGCGAACGCAGGGCACAGCGCCCTCAGCCATTCGCGCCGCAGGGGCCGGTTTGGTCCGAGAGTGAACGGTGCTTCGTGTTCGTAACCAAAGCAGGACTTGGGCGCCTGAAACTAGTCGGACGCGGTTCAGAGATGGGCCCAACCTTGGAAGTTACCGAGGAGTCCAACGCGAATCTACGATACTTGCGTGACCTCTCGGTTCGCGATTCACGGGCTCTACTCGTCGATCACTCGGAGAAGTCTGCCGGCTTGAAGATCTGGAACTGGCAAATCTCCCAGGAGAAGCGAATCGAACTCGATCCGGCCGGTGGATCACCAATGGCAACGTTCGCACCGTCAGGCCGAGCGTTGGCAGTCGTTCTTGGCAGCGACTTAGTCTTATACTCCGATGCCGGAGAGGAGTTGTACCGGCGTCGCATTGGCCCGCAACAGATGGGCGTTTCCGGAATTGAATTCAGTCCGGATGGCCGATACCTTGCCATCGTCAACGGTAACGGAACCTGTTACCTGCTGAAGAGCCCATTGTTGCGAGGATATTCTGGCAAGCATCGCATGGACTGAAGGATGGCGTCGCCTTACTTCGCTTTCACAACCGTCAGCCACGGCAGTGAGCATTGTGTTGTCGTGCTGCCGAGCGAGAAACTGGCGTGGTGGGTTAACTCGGCTGGCTCTTTAGAGGAGCCGACGATTCGAAAGGGAGCCGAGATGGGGCCGGCTTCGGATTTCAGCACGAGCTTGACAGCTTTTGACGAGTCACCTTTGGCTTCCGACTTGACGATATCAGCAGTCACGCCGCCCGGAAGGTCTTGTGCAGCGACCGCGATCTCGCCATTGAAGCCATTCTTTCGCTCCACGGTGATTGGCACTTCAAGCGGCTTGCCAGCGGTCAGCACGAAGGAATCGGCAGCAAGTTTCAACACGAAGTCGGGTGTTGCTTGGGTGGCGGTCAAACGATAGACGTAGCGAAAACCGCCGTGACGGTACACGTCACGTATGAGCACTCGGTAGTCCCCGTCGGCGGGGATCGTTTGCGTCAGTTCGCAATCGCGCTTGCGGTTGCTGTCATCGACTTCTCCAATGATCTTGCCATCCGCGGCGAGGATCTGAAGCAGTGGATCGAGCAGAAAACCGAGCGAGTCGGATTCGACGCGGAACGTGATCTTTTGGCCCTTGGTCGCTTTGAACTGGAAGCTATCTTCGTCTCGAGGTTCGTTGATTCGTCCCGTGATGGTTGCCGGCAGGGCGATAGCCTGCGGATTGTCGCGGCTCGAATCGACCGTCGCAGCGACGACCGAGTGTGTTGCTGGTGTGAGTTCGATTGAGGAACTTAGATCGGGGCGAAACGCGACCAAATACTCACCGTGTGTCGCCTGCTCGGTGAGCGGCTTCGCGTCGCGCGAGATGTTCCAGCCGAAGAGCGACAATGCGTTCTCTTGTTCGGCCTGCAGCGCGAGTGGAACCGCATGGTCGATGAAGCCGTCGGTGGTAATGGTCAGTCGATAAATGAAAGTGGCCGCGCCCGCGAATCCGATGGTGCTGTTCGGTGTCACGGGGAAGGCAAATGCTCGCACGATGTACTTGCCGTCGCGAGGGACTTCGAAGGCAATCTGCGGATCGATGCCGCGAGCGTCGTCATTTTGTTCCATGACAGAGCCGTCTTCACGACAGATTTGAAGCACTGCATCCATTGGCGACGCGAGAACTTGGTGCGCCTGCAGCGAAGCAACTAGTGTTTGACCAGCCTTCGCGGAAATCGTGAACCCATCGACATCGCCGCCGCCTTGAAATCGTCCATTCACGATCGATGACTGTTCGAGTGCTTGCGCGTCGGTTGTCTCGTTATTCGGTTCCTTTTCCTCGACTTCCGGCAGGCTGTCGATAATGAATGGACGAAGGACAGAAGCACCTTCGGCATCATGAAGACGCAGCCAGTACGTCCCAGCGGCCGCCTCACCGTCGACGGTGATCTTCAGTTTCCCCTTGTCCTTGTCGCATTCGATCTGCAATCCTCCACGGTTGACCCAGACTTGGGCCGGCCAGGCACCAAACGTGCCAGCGGCAGTGACACTCACTACTTGACCGCGCTGGCCTCCAGCGGGGAAAAGCGAATCGAGCTTGGGTGGTGCAGCGAATCCTTCCAGGCAGATCACCAGAGCGAGAACGGCGAGAAATGTGGAAATCGTCTTCGGCTGCATTGGGTCAACCCATCAGTTCGTCAATTGGTGTCGGATCACTCACGTAACGCACCGGCTTGCCTTCGGGAGTGTAAACGATCCTCCCAGGAGCAATGCCCAACTTGCGATAGACCGTCGATGCGAAGTTCTCTGGCGAGAGGGCTCGTTCGACCGGCGAGTAGCCTTGGCGGTCCGTGGCACCGACGACCTGCCCGCCGGGAGTGCCGCCTCCGGCAAACATCACTGACATGGCATTCGACCAATGGTCGCGACCGCCACGCGAGTTGACTTTCGGCGTGCGTCCGAACTCGCCCAACACGATGACGAGCGTTCGTTCGAGCATGCCTCGCTGTTCGAGATCGGTGATCAATGCCGCGATGGAAGAGTCGATCGGTGGCAGCTTGGTGTTGAGTGAACTAAAGATCGTGCGGTGATGATCCCAACCGCCTTCGTAAAGCGTAACGAAGGGCACACCTGCTTCGGCGAGCCGGCGGGCAAGAAGGGCGCGTTGGCCAAATCCGTTGCGACCGTACTTGTCTCGCGTCGCATCGGGTTCGCTGTGAATGTCGAAGGCACGTTGTGCCTCCGGCGAAGTGATGAGTTCCTGCCCCTGCTGGTAGAATTCATCAACGGCCAGCAGCGGGTCGCCGGCGGCTTCTTCACGAATCCGCTTCAGCCGATCGATCTGTTGGCGGATGCTTTGTCGGCTGGAGAATCGCTCGCCAGTCAGGCCCTGTGGCAGTGCTACGTCGCGCACGCGGAAGCTGCTCGAATTCGGATCGTCAGGCACCACGAACGGGCCGAAGTTCGCTCCCAGGAAGTTCGGGCCGCCGCTTCGAGACATACGCGGAATCGAAAAGTAAGACGGCATGCCGGCGGGAGCACTGCGTTCTTTGGCGGCCACCGACCCGAGACTGGGATGGAAGCTGACAAACGCCCCGCAGCCAACCGGAATCCGCGGTGGGGCACCAGTCATCATGTAGTGATTGCCTGCGCCGTGATTGCCTTGGTTATGACGAATCGAGCGCACGATCGAGAGTCGGTCCGCGATCGACGCAAGCTGAGTCATGTGCTTCGAGAAGCTGACACCCGGGAGCTTCGTCGCGATGGCTTCAAATTCGCCGCGTATTTCGATCGGCGCGTCTGGCTTCGGATCGAAAGTCTCGTAGTGCGTCGGGCCTCCGTCGAGCCAAACCAAGATGCAAGAGTCAGCTTGGCGATTCGTCGGCACTGCGGCTTCGGCGCGGGCGCGCAAGCCGCTCACTAAGCCAGTTCCGAGCATACCGCCCAGCCCGACTTGCAAGCAGTCACGTCGTGTGAAACCTTCGCAGTTGCGTTGAGTTGTCATGACATCTTCCTCACTGTCGTGGATCGCGGAGCGATCATAACGTCCTGATCGCGAGGCGATCACCGACAATGTCAATCCTTAAACAAGAACTCTGGCGTGTTAACTAAAGCCCATAAGAGATCTTCGGCAGCTTGCCGCCGCACCTTCTTGTCTTTGCCGTCACCAAAGAGAGATACCGCGAATCTCCGTTCGTCGTCGTCTGGCATCCTCCCGTAGACCAAGAGGTAAAGTTCCTCGGCGATCTTGTCCGGAGCTGCTTCACTTCCGGCCAACACAGCAGGTCGAGCCTTATCGGAGATGACTTTGTTGTGCAGGTCGAGCGCGTTCATCATGTGGAGTGCTTGAGTGACTGTCGCGTCTTCCTGCCGCTCGCAAGGTGGATCTTGATTCGGGTCGGGCCGACCGAAGGTATCTAGGAAGAGCGAAGTGACGCGGTGAGTCCAAATCTCTTTGGCACGAGAACCCGGTGGCATCCCGGCGAAAGAATCCGGCACTCCGGTGATGTCCGACATGGCGTCCATCAGCACTTCAGCTCGGAGACGCTGCCGATAGTGACGTGAGTAGTTGCGTGTGTCGCCGACATTACGTTCGGTGGGGTCAGAACTGAGCGAATAAACGTAGGAGGTGGTAATCGTGCGAAGCAGTTGCTTGAGGCTGAACTGTTTGTCGCGAAAGTCCTTCCCCAATGCGTTTAGTAGTGGACCGTTCGACGGCGGATTCGTGGCGCGAAGGTCATCGACTGGCACGACAATCCCACGCCCCATCAGGTCGGCCCAAACTCGGTTGACCATCACTTGGGTAAAGTAATCGTTCTCGGGACTGGTGATCCATTCGGCGAGCGCATCGCGAGGATCCTGGTCGTCCGCGATGGCTGGTGCCTCACCGAACAAGGGCTTCGGGTCGAGCTTCTCTCCCGTCAAGGGATGCGACACACTACCGGACTTGGCTGTTAGCACAATCTCCTCGCCGCCCGAGATCGGCGGCGACAGGCCCGTTCCCTTGCGACCCACGCGAGCGAAATACGCGGCGAAGCCATAGAAGTCGTCTTGTGTCCACTTCTCGAACGGATGGTGATGGCACTTAGCACATTCAAGCCGAATGCCCAAGAACAACTGAGTCACTATCGTCGTGATCTCGTCGGGTGATCGCCGATCACGGAAAAGCGTTGCGGCACCATTGTGCCACGTGCTGCCCTGGGCCGTGACTAGCTCACGCACGAATTGATCGTACGGTTTGTCCTGGCGGAAACTAGTGCGAATCCAATTGTCGTAGTTGAGAACTGCCTTAATGCCCACGCGATATGGATTCGGGCGCAGCAAGTCCGCCCATTTGTTAGCCCAGTGCTCGGCGTACTCGGGGCGATCGAGCAATCGATCGATGAGTGCTTCGCGTTTGTTATCGCTGGAATCGGCCAAGAACTCGCGGACTTCGTCGGGCTTGGGCAACGTGCCGATGATGTCGATATACACACGCCTCATGAACTTCACGTCGTCAACCGGCTCCGAAGGTGTGATGCCGAGCGACTTCAACTTCTGCCAGACGAGATCGTCGATGAAGTTCTTGCGTGGCAGATTTTCGTACAGTTCGTTGGGGACTTCACCCTCCAGCGGGATCGCAACGTTGCAAGTCGCGATCACATTCATGAAACGAGCCATGATGGAAGCCTCGCCTGGTATTGGGCCGGCTTCCATCATTCCTTTGTCGTTCACCGAGACGATGGCGCCTTCGTTCGACTGGAACATCGACATGCCGGTGACGTCGTGCGTTGTGCCATCCGAGTAATGTGCGGTAACCGCAAACTGAAGCTTCTCGCCAGGCTTCATGAACTTTTCCGTCGGTGCCGCTGTGACCGATGTCAGTGTCGGTTCGTTCGGTAGGCTTCTTGGCAGACCGGCGTCGATCCAATCGTAGAGAATTCGATACTCGTCACTCTCGACTGCGAAACGCTGACCGCCGCCATGAGGTGCCTGGCCAGTTGCCTTGTGTAACAACAAACTGCGTTCCGGAGACGCGGGGAAGACCCGTCGTCCACGAGCGTTCTTCGTCAGCGCCGCGTAGTCGAAGTCAGAATCGAAGCCTAGCAATGACAGTTGAAAGCCGTTCTGTCCGCGCTGTTTCCCGTGGCAGGCTCCTTGGCTGCAACCACGAGCGGCCATGATCGGTTGGACCTGGAGCTCGAAACTGACCGGTTCCGCAGCCATTGAGAAACTGTTTGCAAACGCCAAGAAGAGCGAAGCGAAGATCGCGTGGTTGCGGCACATGGGCGGAGGTGTGTTGAGGCAGGAGGGGAAAAGCGGGGAGTATCGTTAATTCTACCTCCAGTTGGTGATGGCGATCAAGTCGAGCACGCGTCCGGTAGTGTCCTAATTTGAAATTAGGACACTACCACGCGTACAACGTCTTCTTCAGCATTTCCACCTGGGGCAAGAGTAAGCATTACCGCTCATCCGGCATGACGGGGATCGTGCAGTTAATCAGCAGCCACGATAGGGAGCACAGCACGTACGACGCGCCGGCAGCAATAAACACGGCGGTCCAACTGACATGCTCGGCGAGCATGCCATACATGAGCGGTGCCAAGCCGGCGAATAAGCTTGCGACACCGTTGTTGTAGGCGAAAACGGTGGCGGAGGTTCGGCCACCAATGTCGCTGACGGCGCCCCATGTTGTCGTTAGGCTGGTGTCGCCGACGAGCTTGATAAAGAACAGCATCCCACAAAAAATGTAAGGGCGGTCATAGAATAGGAGCATCGCTGCAAGCAGAAGCGCCGCCGCGCCGCCTTTTCCTGCTAGGCCAACTCCGGTCCGCGACCAGCGAAGGTTCCCGGTCTTGCGGATCAACCAGTCGTTAAGATACCCGCCAACAAGGCCACCCAATGCCCCGCCCAACAGTGGCAACGCTGAGTAGATGCCCATTTGCTTGAAGTTCAAACCGTGAACCTCGACCAAAAACAGCGGGATCCATGCCGAATAGATGTTGTCGGCAATCGTACTAAAGATGGTCTGAGCGTTCAGGCAGAGTAGATTGATGATCGACCTGGGCGTCATCTTCGAGAACATCTCGCGGGTCGTCATCTGCTTCGTTGCCGGTTTGGCAGGAGCCTTTGGATCGACTTCTTCGATCAAGTCCGCTTCCGCTGCATTCGCCCATGGATGTTGTCGCGGTGAGTTCCGGAAGATGACCAAGAAGAGAAGGCTGTGTAGAATCCCGAGGCCCGCGAATATATAGATGGATGTGCGCCAGCCAAGAAAAAACGTTCCCATCAGGACGGTTGCAAAGATCACGTTTGAGCAAACTCCGCCCATGCGCCCCGAGAAGACCCCAACCCATCCTTGCACGGTCGTGCGAATGGTCACGGGATACCACGTCTTGGTAAGCCGAATGAGCGCGGCGAAGGTCCCCGACTGACCAAGCCCCAGCGTCGCTCGTGCGTACCACAGCGACGCCGCGTTCGGCGCCCAAGCATGCATCGCCAGCCCGATGGACCAGACAAAGATCAGCGTAAAGAGCACAAGCCTCACGCCGAAAGTATCTGCCAGAATTCCGAATGGAATCTGAAACACCATGTAGCAAAGTGCGAATGCAGCATCGAGCATCCCTAGGTCGTCTTTGCCGAGCCCGTATTCTTCCGCTAACAACGGCTTAATAAGCGCGAAGGTATAGCGATGTAGGTAGAGCATCCACGACGTACCGCAGGCGAGTGCGAAGATGGTCCAACGCACGTTGGTAGGGCGAACTCCGTGTGGGGAGCCAGATTCGGCGAATTGTGGTTGCTCGTCACCGGGCGGCGAAGGCTTGTACGGGTTTTCCATGAGCTTCCGTTTACGTTCGGCCAGTCAGAATGCTTCGAGTCTTCTCACACACGAATTCGATTTCGTCGTCAGTCATCTCGATCGCATCGAGGTGGATGTAACCTTCCTCGGTATGATGCGCGCGAGCGACAACGGTCGGATCGCCTTCGGCCAACGCATCACGCAAGGTCGCCGCGGAATGGCATGTAACTCCCGGATCCGGAGTCAAACGAGCTCGCGAGAACGGACAACCGTTCGGATCGGCATCGACTTGTAGTTCGAGTCCCGACACGTCCGACAGCCTGTCCAAGATGAGCCGCACCCTTCGATCCTGCTCCGCCGTCCAAGCCGCGATGTCCTGCTGCTCGCGGTATTCCAGAGCGGCCATCGCGCCGAGGATCGCTTCCTTGCCAGCCTTCATCGGGCGGCCGATTCCGCGATTCTGCAGATAGACGGCGTCGATTAAATCCTTCCGGCCCGCGACGACGCCGGCGGTTGTCGAACAGAGGTACTTATGTGCACTCGTGATGACAATGTCGGCTCCCGTGTCGATCAACTCCCGGAGTCGTAGATCCTGAGCCGCACCATCCACGATCACGGGCACTCCGGCGGTATGCGCGATCTCGACAACTTGCGGCAGCTTGACCCAACCATATTGCACGGTGTGATGCGATTCGACATGTACGACCGCAGCGACGTTGCCTTTAGCCAACTCGTGGCACAACTCCTCCGACGTGCAACGGTTTATCATGCCGACTTCGACTGCTTGAGCTCCCGCCAGGCGAATGGCTTGTGTGATCGGGTTGCCGTAATTGACACAGTGTCCCTTTTGGATCAGCACACGGCTCGCCATACCACTGGCATCAGGCAGTTGCAAGACTTTGGCGAGGTCATTGCCGGTCATCGATGCGGCGATGCTGCACGTAATACCCGCCGCTGTGCACGCCGTTACGCAGCCGCTTTCCGCCCCTGTCGCGCGGGCGATAACGTCTCCGGCCGCAGCTTGCAACTCATCCAGCACGAAAAAATGATTAAGCGACTCCCGCGCGACATCGGCAATTTCCGGCAACACGATCGCTCCGGACAGCGCTGTCATCTTGCCGCACGCGTTGATCACACGCCGTAACTTGTAACGACCGAACAGGTCCATTCGTTCCTCGCTCGTGTTCCACACTTGAAATCACAACGCCAGTAGCGTCGAATGTCTGAGCCGCGTGGATCATAACACTAGCCGATCGTCGCGGTCCACTATGTGAGACCACAGCAAAGGATGCTTTGTGATTTGCGACATCCTCATCAAAGGCGGCGAAGTTGTTGACCCTTCTCAAGCTCTGCGCGGAGTCCGGGACATCGCTGTGACGGATGGCAAGATTGCGGCGGTTGCCGAAGCTCTAGAAGACTATGAGCCGAGAGAAACGATCGTTGCCCGTGGTCTGCTCGTGACGCCGGGTTTGATCGACCTGCATGTACACGCCTACACACACTCGCCGTTCGGACTTGACGCCGATCTGTTATGTCCGGCAGGTGGTGTGACGACGATGCTCGATGCAGGCACAGCCGGCTCGTATAACTTCGATGCCTTCCGGCGATCAGAAATCGATCGCTATGAAACACAGATCTACAGTCTCGTGAATCTGTCTTGTATCGGACTCGTCGCCGCCAATCTTGGTGAACTGCTCGACCGGCGTTACGCCGATCCGCAAGGTGTTGTCGATACGATCGCTCGTCACTCCGACGTTGCGGTCGGTGTTAAGATTCGAGTCGGTGCACACATCATCGGCGAAGGGCAGACGGGGTGGGATAACCTTCATGATGCGCTGCGAGCCGCTCGCGAATCGGGAACATGGCTGATGGCGCACATCGGCGAGTGCCCAATGCCAATTCCGGCGATGCTGGAGCACATGGAGCCGGGCGATTGCATCACTCACTGCTTCAAAGGCGGGAGCACACGGATCAACAACGATGACGGAAAGATCTTCGACGAGGTGCGGGCAGCCGCCGAGCGAGGGATCATCTTCGATGTCGGCCATGGCTTTGGCAGTTTCCAGTGGGACGTTGTCGAAGCTGCGATCGAGCAAGGCTTTGAACCGACGACGATCAGCACGGACTTGCATGTGAAGAATATCAATGGCCCCGTCTACGACATGCCAACAACAATGAGTAAGTTCTTGATGCTCGGCATGCCGTTGGAGCGAGTGATCGAGATATCGACGACCCGGCCGGCCGAGATCCTCAAGCAGGCGGGCGAGCTTGGGACGCTACGGGTCGGGTCTGTCGCCGACATTGCGGTGTTGGAGAAGTGTGACGGCGAGTTCATTCTTACTGATAGCTATCGTCAGAATCGCGTTGGCCGAGAGTTGCTCATCGCCGCCAGCACAATCCGACGCGGCAAGATCGTGCCCGGCGGAGGCGGTACTCGGATGAGACGTTTAGCGTAGTGCGGCGTAGCCACCAAGCAGCCACCTTAAAGGTTCCGGTCTGATGCAGCGAATCCTCATCGCAGAAGTGAAGCAAGAGACGGCAACGTTCAATCCAGCCCTGACCCTCTATGATGACTTTCGCATCTATCGGGGCACAGAGATCGTCGAGAAGTACCGTGGCACGAGCACCGAGTTGTCGGGCGCATTCGATGTCTTCGACGAGCGTGGTGGGATCGTGGTCGTTCCCACGGTCGCGGCGGATTCTGTTTCCGGTGGCTATATCGAAGCTGCCGGATTGGATCGGCTGTTGGGTGAGATGATCGATGCAGTGCGCACGAACGCAGATGTCGAGGGAGCCTACATCTGTTTGCACGGCGCGATGGCGGGTGAGAATGAGCCGGACCCGGAAGGCAGGCTGCTGGCGGCAATACGTGAGGCCTTGGGAGACGTGCCGATCGTTGCTTCGCTCGACCTGCATGCAGTGCTGACGAACCGGATGATCGAGTCGGCGGATATTCTTGTGCCGTATCATACGTATCCGCACATCGACCACGATGAAACTGGCCAGCGTGCGGCTCGCTGTCTGCTTAAGCTGCTTGATGGGCAGGCGAAGCCCGCAACGGTTCGCGTTCCGCTGCCGATGTTGGTGCGCGGAGACGAGCTGATTACTGCGACGGGTCGGTTCGGCGAGGCGATTAAGATGTGCCAGGCCCTCGAAGCGGACGACCGCGGTCTAGCGGCGGGCGTTCTTATCGGGAACGCATTCACCGACGCACCAGCTTTGCAATCGAACGTGCTCGTGACGTCGGATAATGCCGCAGGTTGGGCGGCAGACGAAGCGTCGCGGGTTGCCCGGTTCATGTGGAAGAATCGTGAACTCTTTCAGGCAGAGCTGACGTCGCTGACGGAGTCGATTGAGATCGCCCGTGCGACGAATGGACTGACGGTCTTTTCCGATGCAGCAGATGCCACGGCGAGCGGTGCATCGGGCGACAGCAACGTGATTCTGAAAGCTTTGCTGGGACCAGAGTCCACAGGAACTGCACTGGTTCCTATCGTTGATGCCCCGGCTGTCGAGAGAGCTTTCGACGCGGGAGTAGGCCGGACGGTTGACGTTTCGTTGGGTGGGACGCGAGACGCTGGCCGCTTCCAGCCGCTTCCCGTGACCGCGCGAGTGAAGAGCCTCCACGATGGCGTGTTTCAATACGAGAATGGCACGACGGGCAACGCGGGTCGGGTCGCGGTGCTGGTTGTTGACCGAGTGACGGTGATGGTGACCGAGCGTTCTGTCTATGTGGTCGGAAGAAAGGTCTTCGAGTCGCACGGCCTTGACCCTCGCGACTTCGATGTGGTGGTGGTAAAGTCGCCGAACGGTTTTCGAACCTGGTACGAAGAGATCGCTACCCGGATTGTCCCAGTCGATGTTCCCGGATCGACCAGCGCCAACCTGAAGTCACTGCCGTTCGAGCACTGCGTACGACCGATCTTTCCACTGGATGAATATGTTGAGCCGGGTTTCGAATTGGAGGAGTCGTAGTAGTTGTTTGATGATCTATCAAAACCGAAGCGTGTGGCTTTCGAGTTGCGCATTTCGATAGTCCCGAAGGGACGACAGCAAATAGCCTGGGGCGTAAGCCCCAGGAATCTGGACCACACCGGGCCCAAGCCCCGAAGGGGCGACACAACGGGTTCGCTGATGTTTCTATCGCCCCTCTGGGGCTTTGAATTCGTTTGGGTTCGAATTCCTGGGGCTTACGCCCCAGGCTATCTGGTGTTGCCACTACGTGGCTGAAGAATCCGCAAAGGCGTCACCGGGCCGAACCGTTTCCCTGGCTCGCGTGTTGCGTTTCGAGTTGGAGGATTAAGCGTGAAGATAACCGCAGTCGAACCGATCCACCTGCGTGTTCCGAACGTGGAGGCGATTCCCGACGGAACGCTCGACGTCTTGGTCGTATTGATTCATACCGACGCTGGTATCACAGGAATCGGCGAAGTCACCAGTCAATCGTACGTCTGTAAAGCTTGCTTCGACGCACCGCGATCCGCGGCGCGACGACATGGCTTGACATCGATCTTGGTTGGCGAAGATCCACTTGACGTCGAAGGCCTGTGGGAGAAGATGTATTACGAGACGAATCGCTATGGCCGCCGTGGAGCCGCGATTCACGCGATCAGCGGGGCTGACATTGCATTGTGGGATATCAAGGGCAAAGCGGAAGGAAAGCCAGTCTACGAGTTGCTCGGCGGGGCTCATCGTCAGGACGTACGAGCCTATGCCAGCGTCTTATTTGGCGATACTCCCGAAGATACCGCGAAACTTGCGAAGGAGTTTGCAGACCTTGGGCTGACGGCGGCGAAGTTCGGTTGGGGCCCGTTCGGCCAAGATCCGGATGTTGACTTCGCACACGTACAAGCGGCTCGCGAGGGCTTGGGCGATGAACGCGACCTGATGGTCGATGCGGGTCATGCGTGGGAATGGGAAGTTGCGCTCGAACGAGCCAAGCTGCTTGAGCCATTGGGGATTGGTTGGCTTGAGGAGCCCGTGGGACAAGATGACCGGCGCGGTTACGCCGAGCTATGCAAACGTTCGCCGGTGCCGATCGCGGGAGGCGAAGGCGATGTCACGCATTGGGACTTTGAAGACTTGATTGAACGCGGCGTCCATGTCGTACAGCCCGATGTTGCCTTTTGCGGAGGGCTGACTGTTTGCAGACGCGTCTCTCAGATGACGCAAGCTCACGGGCGCCGCGCGGTGCCTCATTGTTTCAGCACTGGAATCAACCTGACTGCTTCGCTGCACTGGATGGCATCTGTTCCCAACGGTGATCTCGTTGAGTACTGTTTGCGGCCGTCGCCCCTAATGCGAAAGCTGGTGAAGAACCTGCCTCCACTCGTTGACGGACGTGTTCCGGTTCCGGACGGAACGGGACTGGGGATTGAACTCGATGAAGAGATTATCCGCGAGTTTCGCGTCAACTACTGAGCTGTCATGCTACGACTGGCCGCATGACTCGTTGACCACAAACCTTGCGGACACGTTTGTCGCTTGGTGATCCAACGCCTCTTGCCGCGACTCTTCGCGCGTGTGTTCGTACTGCTGCCGGCCGAACCATTGGAGAGTGCGGATGGTCAGCCAAACGCTGAGAACGACGGTTGGCCACTGGTACGCCGGGCCTTGGTCCGACGCCGTTACAAAGAAACCGACGATCGGATACTGCGCGATCAGGTCGGGTAACGCTTCGTGGAATCGTGAGAGAAGCATCGCCAATGAGTTGTGAACGCAGTGGAACAGAATCGCCGGCAACAGGCTGCCCGTCTGGATGGCGATGTAACCCAAGATCACGCCCATGACACAAGCCGTCAGGGATTGCTGGATCACACTGTGAGCAGCGCCGAACAACACACTTGTCACCAAAATCGCGAGCCATTTGTGCCCCATGTGTCGCAGCCCGGAGAGAATGAAGCCGCGGAAGGCCAACTCCTCACAGATGGCGGGCGTTACCGCGAGCACCAGCAAGACCATCCATGCGTTCGGAGCCCGATCGATCAGACGCTGCATGACGTGCAACTGGCCGGTGACTTCGGGCGAGAATGGATAAAGTTGTGTAACGATGTCGCTCATCAAGAAGGCCAGCGGATGGAGTGCGATCGCAAGAAGAACGACCATCGGCAGGGTGGTGAGCCGTGGCACGTGCAGCAGGAGTGTCTGGCTTGCGTTCCGTGTGAAGATGACCGCGAAGATGATCGCCGGCAAACCGATCGTGGCGACGAGTGACACGGCGGTCACCGTTGCGTAGCCATCCCAACTGTCGGGCAGTCCACCGAAGAGCGACAATACGAAGCGGAAGACTAACAGCAAGGCTCCAAAAAGCAGTGCGGCGGAGACGGTTGGCGTGTCGCTGCGGTCGCGGATCATGTGTCGGAACCAAATCCCAAGTCCCCACTGCTCACTCTCTCGGAATAAGACTGACTCGTCGTTGAATTGATGAATCGCCCAACGCAAAGCGAGCAGAACACACAGTGCGGTCACACCGAGAACAGGCACAACATACAGCAGAGCTTCGACGTACCGCCCCTCGATGAGTGTCCGCAGCAGTAACATGACACCGGTGACCGGAATCAGACTCATTCCCAAATCCAATTCGACGGATGGCATTAGCGGCATCATCATCAGTGGCAGTGTGATCATCAACAACGGCATCAAGTAGTACTGACCTTCTTTGGAACTGCGTGCGAAGGCAGCGATGGCAAGCGACAAGGCACTGAAAAGGGCTGATAGCGGAAGCAATGCCAGCAGCAGCCAACCGACTGCAGCCAGAGGCGGCGCGCCGATGGCAATATGGGCCGCATCACCAGCCATCGCGACAATGCGTGTCATGACGAAGGCACCTGTGATCCCCATGCTGAGCAGGTTCAGCGTCGATGTGGCGACACTGAACGTCATAATCGTAAGCAGCTTGCCCCACACAATCTCGCTGCGTTGCGCGGGGCTACAGAGCAACGTCTCCATCGTCCCGCGTTCCTTCTCGCCGGCACAGAGATCGATTGCCGGGTAGAAGGCTCCGGTGAGTGCCCACACGAGAACAACGAACGGGAGAATCTTGGACCACACCGCGGCACGGCGGCTGCGTTCGCGAGCGACATCCGTGCTGACGACTTGGAACGGCTTCGTCGCAATCAAAGGAACCTGCCGGTCAACCAAGTTCTCCGCAACGATGGTTTCACGCCATCTCCGCAAGACGTTTGCGACGCGATCGCGTGCGATTCTCGATTTGTCGCTGGCGGTGTTTAGGAAGAGCTGCGGCCCGGGCGTCGCCTGCGTGACCCCCGCTTCCTCGGATTTCTTCGGTTCGCTACTACTTTCGATCGACTGGCGGAACTCCATCAGTTTCGTAGCGAACTCCGTCGGGAAGTAGACGATGGCGTCGTACTCACCGTCTTGGATACGTTCTTCGGCCCAACTTGGAAGTTGCTCTGCGGTCACGTTCTCAGGCAAACTCGGTTTCACGGTCAAGTCCAGCAGATTTGCTTCCTTCTCCGGACAGAACTCTTTGGCAAAAGCGTCGTCGGCCAACAGCGGCGGCGAATCCGGAAACGCTGATGCGCCAAGCAACAGAACCGGCGTTGCATGTTCACGCTGGAATTGAGCCACTTGCAGGAAACTCATTCCCAACAACGGGTACAACAACAACGGCAGAACGACGATCGTGAAGATCGTACGTCGATCGCGCAACTGATCACGAACTTCGCGAAGGAAGATCCATTTAATGTTGGACCAACTCATACGAACGCCATACCCTTTGTTCGTGGAACTAAGATGTCAGCGACGCCAACGTATCGACGTCGCATTGGTCGTGCTGGGAGATCAATTGGAAGAAGAGTTCTTCCAAATCCGGCTCGTCGTTTCTATCTGATAGCTCTTCGTGCGTGCCTTCGGCGAGGATGTGTCCTCGGTGCATGATGGCGATACGATCGCACAGCCGCTCCGCCTCACGCATGATGTGCGTTGAGAAGACGATGCATTTCCCCTGGTCGCGGAGTTCGGCAACAGTATTCAACAGAGCCCGCGCAACGAGCACGTCCAATCCCGAGGTTGGCTCGTCGAAGATAAGGACGGGCGGATCGTGCACGATGGCTCGTGCAATCGACACCTTCTGTTTCATTCCAGTCGACATTTTCGCCCCGAGTAGATTGCGAATCTCATTCATCTGCAAACGGGCGAAGATGCTGTCCATTCTTTCGCGAAGATGATCGGGCTGGAGACCGTACAGGCGTCCAAAGTATTCGACCATCTCCCAGGCAGTCATTCGGTCATAGACCGCAGTATTGGTTGAGACGAATCCGATTTGTCGGCGTACAAGAGCGGGCTGTGTGAGCACGTCGCAGCCGTTCACGGTTGCGAAGCCGCTCGTCGGCTGCAGCATCGTGCTGAGGATTCGCAAAGCAGTTGTCTTGCCCGCTCCATTGGGTCCTAGAAGGCCGTAGATCTGGCCAGCTTGAGCCTCAAACGAAATTCCTGCCAGAGCGACAAACGCGCCGCGTCGCAGATCCTCGTAGGATTTCGTCAACTCGTGGACCTGGATCATGTGCCTTCCTCGAACGAACGTCTGACCGCTGCATTGGCGAACGGCCAGCAAGAAAGTGGCTGCCGTGAAACCGCTACCCAAGGCTTCACAAGCACCAGACTAATCCTGGGGCTTCGCATTGAGAACCTTATATCAGAGCTGTGCGATAAAGGCGACCAAACCGTACGCCACTTATGATAATTGCACCGATTGCGGCGCGATCAAGGGGTTGAGAGGGACTCATTTCATTGGTTGCCGAGTCATTGCGCGGATTCCGCTCCGCTCGCGCAACCTACACTGGGCTGTGACTTACGTCTTTTCCGAACGAGCTTGAGACCGGAACTCTCAATGTTATCAGCCCCAATCGACGCAGCTCGATCGCGCCCGCAGTCGTTCACGTGAATGCAGCCAATGTCCGTTCACTCACGCACGGTTTCTTCCCCGCCGAGCCGCAAACGTTGAAGGGGACCGGGCTAGGCTTCGCAGAGGTGGAAGGACTGATACTGAAGTACTTGTTGAACTGCGGTGTGGCCGCCGGGCGGCATATTGCTGAACAGATTCGGTTGGCGTTTGGAGTTGTTTCGCCGACTCTTGACGATTTGAAAGCTCAACTCGTGGTCAGCTATCGCGACTCGGCCCCGATGAACGACTACTACTACGAGCTGACCGAAGCTGGGTTGATGCGAGCGAGGCAGCGGAACGAGCGCAACACATTCTTCGGTTCGGCACCCATTCGACTCAGCGACTACTGCTCCAGCGTCAAGGCTCAGTCAATCGAGCAGTCGAAACCTCACCTGGCCGATCTAAAACGTGCTTTCGCAGACTTGCAATTGCCACCCACGGTGGTCAGTCAGATTGGACAAGCCGTCAATGCCGGCCGCGCCTTGTTTCTCTATGGTGCTCCCGGAAACGGGAAGACCTGCATCGTTGAACGGGTGATTCGTGCGGTCAGTGAGTATGTCTGGATTCCCCGGTGTATCACCGTCACGGACGAAATTATTCGGCTCTATGATCCCGCCACGCACGAAGAGGTGTCGTTCGAGAATGTCGATGCATTCGACCACAAGACACGTGCCGACCAGCGATGGGTGTTGATCAAGCGGCCGACGGTCGTGGCCGGTGGCGAATTGACGCTCGAGATGCTGGAGTGCGGGCGGAATCCGGCGACCGGCATCAACGAAGCACCATTGCAGATGAAGAGTAACGGCGGCGCTCTAGTGATCGACGACTTCGGCCGCCAGCGAATTACAACGACGGAACTGTTGAATGGTTGGATCGTTCCGCCTGAAAAAGCACACGACTACTTGCAGCTTCCGTCGGGCCGACAGATCGAAGTGCCGTTTGCTCAACTCTTAGTGTTCTCGACGAACCTCGACCCGAGACAGATCGTGGACGAAGCGTTTCTACGCCGTATCCCCTACAAAGTCGAAGTCTTCGATCCCAGCGAGGCCGACTTCAAAGCATTATTCTTCAGGACGGCGGATGGTCACGGATTTTCTTATGATCCCAGCGTTGTCGATTACTTGCTCGAGAAGCACTATCGCCAAGCCGACCGGCCGCTGCGGTTTTGCCACGCGCGCGACATTCTCTTGCAGGTGAAGAACTGTATGTGAGTTTCACGAGTGTGAGTTCGAGTTGACCGAGACGAACGTCGACGTCGCGGTCTACAACTACTTCGCTGGTCTTTAAGTCCCGCGCCCACATGAGTTACATCGACGAACAGGTCGCAGGGAATGCGGCCTTTTCAGCGTCGAAATCTGGCCAGAGAGTCTCCAGGCCTTTCATTTAGAAAGTGAGTAATATCTATTTCCCGAAACTAGTACTTGGGGTTATAAGTCGTCTGACAATAGAGCGGACCGCTGATCCATGGAGGGAT
>PBSM01000054.1 GCA_002726245.1 Planctomycetaceae bacterium
AATCGATCCCTCCATGGATCAGCGGTCCGCTCTATTGTCAGACGACTTATAACCCCAAGTACTAGTTTCGGGAAATAGATATTACTCACTTTCAAAGTATGGATTCGACGAAGATGCTCCTGCCGATTTCTACGCCGCCTATCTTGAACACTTCGCTCGCGAAGTCCGTGGCGACGTGATGATGATCGACATCTATCCGATCGGTTCTGATGGCGGGCATTCGCGGCTTTACTTCGAGACGCTGACGCTCGTTCGGAAATGGGGGCTCAAGCAAGATGTGCCGTATTGGCTCTTTATCCAATCGTACGATCACGGCGGTCGCAAGCGGCGGCCGAGCGAAAGCGATCTCCGGTTTCAACTGTTCGCACCGCTGGCGTATGGCTTTACCGGGATCGCGTACTTCAGCTACGATCCGGCGCTCGGTGCGGGGTTGATTGATGGCAGGAGGTCTCTCACGCCGCTATACCACCACGCTACTCGGGCCAATGCGGAAGTCGCGAACGTCGGCCGAGCCCTTCGTTTTTTGGAGAGCACTGCGATCGCGTTCGTCCTTGGAACACACAAAGCAGACGACGGCAAAGTTGTCTCGAACGAAATGCCTCCTATGCCGCCACCCGGCCCGTGGACGTGGCAGGAAGTCAAAGGCGTTCACAAGACCGCGCTCCGCGACGTTCAGATCGCAACTCAAGGCGAAGAGCGAGACGTTTTGGTCGGCTTCTTTCGCGACGACCATGGAGATGAGTACATCATGGTGACGAATCTGTGGCACGAGAAAGACATGTCAGCCGCGAGTTGTACACAGAAGGTGACTCTGACCTTTCCTGCAGAGGTGAAGCGTGTAACTCGGCTCTCGCGCAAAACCGGTTCGGCGGAAGAGCTTGTCGTGCGCGACGGTGATTTGCAAATCTCGCTTCCTGGTGGCACTGGCGATCTGTTGAAGATCGGCGCGGGGGAATTTCGGCTTGAATGAAAGCACCCGACGGCCTAACTGCCCTGCGGAATCCACTTACCGTCGAAACGACGCAAGCCGTTCTTCTTCGTCTCCGCTGCTTTGAACGAGCCGTCACCCAGGCCGATCAAAATTGATCTGCTTCCGTCTCGATAGTTGGCGGTCACGATGTCGAGATGCCCATCGCCGTTGAAATCCCCGACGTCGACTCCGTAATTGCCCAGCCCGGTTTTGTAATCGGTCTTCGCCGCGAACGTGCCATCGCCTCGATTGAGAAAGACCGAGGCGAAGTCTTCGGTCCAATGAGTGATGACGAAGTCCGGGTCTTCGTCGCCGTCGAAGTCGCCGATCGCGAGAAACGCACCGTTCTTTCCTGCGTCGAGCAACGTGTCCTTCTGAAATCTGCCATCGCCGGTGCCGAGAAAAAGCGAGATCGTCGAAGTCCCGAGGTTGGCCGTGATCAGATCTTGATTGCCATCGCCGTTGAAGTCGGCGGCTCGAACGTCGTTCACTGCGTGCGATCGGCAGCCGGGGATTTGGGTGGCTCGCGCGATTCGACTGGCCAGCGGCTTGGGGTCAGCGAAGATCGACTCGCCCGGGCTTAGAACGTAGGTCGCGCAGCTATCGTGCTCGTTCGAGATGATAATGTCGAGGAAGTCGTCGTTGTTGAAGTCCGCCGTTTCGATGTAATAAGCCGACTTCCCCGCGTCAGATTCGATTGGCTCGCCGAACTTCCAATTGCCGAGCCCGCGGCGGATGTAAAGCCGCCCACGAGTCAGATCGTTTTCGTAGCCCGAACCGCGCGCGGTGTAGAGCGCGTCGAGCCGTCCGTCGCGATCAAGGTCAACCAGCCGCACACCTTTCGCCTGGCTTGGCACGCAATACTCAAGCTGCTTTTCAAAACAACCTTCGCCGAGATTGCGGGCGATCAGGACACGTCCCGGCTTGATTGTGCTCAGCCCACCGACGGCGATCATCAAGTCGACGAGACCATCTTCATCAATATCGCCGAACGCCAGGTTATGCACATGGGGCTCGGACCACGTCGCGTCGTTGGGGTTGATCTTGCGATCTTGATCGGAGAAATCGTTCAGCGGCAGCGGCGAGAGTCCTCCGCGCCCGTTACCTTCCTCGACGACGACGACCCCGACCATGTGATAGCCAAGCACAACATCGACGAACTTGTCGCCGGTCACATCGACGGCAGCAATCTTATAAGGGCCCCCAACGTACCTATGCAGACGCTGCGCGGCAGCATGTGAGCCACAGGCGAGCATGAACATGACGAAGGCAACCGAGTTCGAAAGTCGTAGCATGATGAACCGTGATCATTGCTGACTGATACTGATAGGAAATCTGATTTCCCTGAGTCTACCAGGGAGGCTCGCTAATATGGGTGCGTGTGTGCAAGGTGGGCGTGCCTGCCTTTGCACACACGCACGCTTGTTGGTGGCTCCTTGGGACCGCAGGGGTAACTTCACTAGCCGAGGCGTAAGATGCCTTGAACCAAGGTCTTCTCGCGTCTTACGCGCCGTGCCGCACCCGGAGAAGGTTGTCGCGACCGGCCTTCGCCTTGATAATTGGGCCCCAACCAGAGTCAACGGAGAAAGCAATGGCCGAGAAGTTTGTCGAAGCACGGGTGGCGATTGAGTTTATTGATCGAAAACTGGACCAGATCCGAAGGATCGTCGATGAGTTTCCCAATGAGAAACTCTGGCAGCGGCCCCGTTCCGACATGGTGTCCATCGGCAACCTGTTGTGTCACGTCGCGGGATCGATGCGCGACTGGTTTGAGAATGGTTTGGGACAAGGCGACTGGCAGAGGGACAGACGTCATGAGTTCGATCGAGAAAACGAAATGGGCGCCGATGAGTTGATTCAGCACCTTGACGATACGCGGGACCGCTGCGAAAGGTTCTTGGCTGCGATTGGCGACCAGACATGGAATGAAGCGAGAACATTCCGTAACAAGTCGTTCACCGTACGTGAAATGGTGTTACAGCAGCTGGAACACGTTTCTTACCACGCCGGTCAAGCGGCCTTCTTGCGGAGAATCGTCGCCGATCTGGACCCCACACCTTAGTTGGAAACGGCGAAATCGGCGAGCCGTCTGATCCAACCGCCGCGAATACTCGCCGATCGCGCGGCGAGGCCCTCGATATCAGAACGGCGAGCGACTAAGTTCAAGAGTCAACGCTGTTGGTCGCATAACCGATTCTACTCAACGAAACTGGAGCAGCGATCCCGTGATACGACGATTCTTGGCCGCCTGCGCGTTGGCCGTCGCTGCGGCGGGATGCTCGCAAGACGATGCTGTCTCCGCCGTTCCGGCCGCGAACGCAAAAGTCGCCGATCGTAATTTCGTTGAACATAGCACCACAGCCGACCACCCCGTGACCCTCGAACTTTACACCGACTTCATCTGACCCTGGTGCTACCTCAGTGCCGGGCGTACTGACCGACTTCGACGCGAATACAACATTCGAATCCACTATCACTTCTTTCCCCTACAACCCGATGTACCAGCGGACGGTCAAACGTTGGAAGAGTTGTTTGCCGGCAGGAATATCGACATCGAAGAATCACAGGCCGAGATGGCTAAGCTAATGGCGGACGAAGGTCTGCCGTTCGGGGAACGCACAAGAGGCTTCAACAGTCGGCTGGCCCAAGAGCTGGCCAAATGGGCCGAAACGCAACCCAACGGCAAGGAGTTGATGCGGGGCATCTACGAGGCGTACTTCGTCGACCACCGGAACATCAGCGACGTCGATGTACTGATGGACGTTGTAGGGAAGTGCGGCCTTCCCATGAATGAAGCGCGAAGTGTACTGGAGTCCCGTTCGTTCCGCGACGCCGTGGATCGCGACTGGGCCGAAGCCCGAGCAGTGGGCGTCACCGGTGTGCCGGCGTTCGCGACTGGGCGTGTCGGCGTCATGGGAGCTCAGCCGTACGCGGTCCTTGAACAGCTCGTAACACAAGCCGGCGCGAAGAAGCGATCGGATAAGTCCCGCCAGTAGAAGTGTTGTGCCGGAACGAATAAGTTCACTAGCCGAAGTGATGCCATGTAGTTTGGGCGAAGAGGTAACTTCACTAGCGGAAGTGCCCCCTGAAAACAAGCGTTTCGGTGACGATTGGCTGCCAATCTCAGGCGAACTGGTTCTCGCCTCGGCGGGATCGTCCTCTGCGCGTCGGCAAGTTCTTCGTCGTTGAATCCCCGCAGCAGATCCACTGTCGTGCGCAGTTCGCTGTCGGCAATGATATCTTGCGAGCGCGCGTCGTGAACCGAATATAGGATCGCGACGAGCACAATCAATGGAAGTTTCATGGCGTTTGCTTACGGCTGAATCTGAAAGGCATACAGGGAGGCATTTTGCAAGCTGATTTTCAGCCGCACAATTTGCCCCTGCAGAGTTGACAAATCGGTGTGAGCTTTCCAGGTTGGCCTGAGCCGTAACTCGTTGATGTCACGGCGGAAGTTCGTATCACTGCCCGAGAACGCTGGCATCGGCGTGCCTGCAGCGTCGAGCAACTCCACGCGGACACTGCCTCGCGAAGCATCGACATTGAGTTGCAAGTGTTTCCCTGTCAACTTGAACGGCTTGGTGGTGACCGTACCAACTTGGTCACCGCTCGCTAAAGCGACGAAACCATCTAGGCGCAGCCAGGCCAGACCTATGCCTCCCTGACGTACAAACCAGACACCCCTTTTCGGCAGCACCGTGCCGCTCGTTGTTGCCGCCGTAATAGATCCAGTGCTTGTCTTGATGAGTAATGAGCTGGGACGTGGGGAATACCATGTCTTTGTCCCACGATCGGGCCGGTCCGCGACATACAAAGGGTTGGCCGGCGTAAATCCAGTGAAAGTCCCAGGCGATGCCATCTCGGCTGGTAACGATGTAGTAGTTCTCGATGCTGCGCTCGTGACGCGTGATGTGATCTGTCTTGGTCCCCTCACTCACGTCGGTCGGATATTCGAGAACCGACATCAGACCGAAGTGCACACCTTCATAGATCCAGTCGGTCAGGACATAGATTTGTCGTCTTAGCGCCTGCTTGCGGACCCGTTCCAAGTAGTCTGGGTCTTTGAGTAGTTCCTGGATCGGCCGTCGGCTTTTGGAAAGCTTCTCTTCTCCATCAAGCACCCAGTGATGTTCCAACTTCCAGCCGCTGGGGTTGTCCTCGAGGTTGGGGTTGACCATCGAGCGAACACCGCGAACTTCCAGCGGCTTGTCACCGACTTGGATGTGCACTGCCCCGGCGAGCGGGCCGCCTCCCCAGCCAAAGTCGGTTCGCGTGAACAGGCGATACGCATTGGCTGCCGTATCCCAGACGACCTGGTTGGTAAAGTCGGCAGCGCGATACGTAATTGGCTTGCCGTCGTTATACGGGGTCCAATGGATGCCGTCCGCCGAGTGCGCGAGGGCTGCTCCGTTGACCTTGCAATCACAATCGTAGCCGATCTTATAACGCCGGTTCGGATCAGCGTGGTGATCGATCGTGACGACAAGATTCGTGTCGCCACCTGTAGTCAGGCCCTTTAGCGGGGCGACGTAAGTGAAGTGAATTCCATCGCTCGATTCGCTGTAGCCACGGTGGTAATCCGCGCCGACGCCAATCTCTTCATCCGTGACATTCTTGCCGTCGCGTCTCGAACGATCGTGGAAGGACACCCGATGCCAGATGCGGAACCGCTGCCGCTGTTCGTCGAAGTACACCGAGGCAAACAGCGGCCAGACATCGACGGCATCCTTGCGGCCTCCTTTAGCTACGCGTGAGAACTCGAGGGGCTTACCTCCGTTGGCCTTGACCGGACTTCCGAGCTCTCGCGCCACGTGGCTTGTTTCCGCGATCACGTAATCATCGACCAGAAGTTGCTTGTGCAGTCCAACCTCGACGGGCTCCGCGGCCGACGCCACTTGGATGAATACAAGCGTCGTGACCCAACCGGCAAACAGCCGGGCGAGTGAACTCTGACTAGTCATCATTGTGAATCGATCTCCCGTGGCAGAAGAGTTGGAGCCGCTTCGGAGACGAAGTCGCTCGTGGCCATCGACTGGTGTAGCATACATCCAGCTACTTCACGGAGCTACCAAGTGACTTCGGTGAGGAACTCAAACGGCGAAGGCAGGCACCCGATTAGCCTTGCGTTTGCCCTACCGTGGCGCGGGAGTCCGTTCCCGTTCATCATCGAATCTGTGCCTAGTATGCCGCCGGACGATTTCGGTAATCCTGCCAGCATTGCCCTCACGTATCAGCGTTTTGTTTCCCCAGCGGTGCAAGTCAAACTCGTCGAGCAAGCCACGAAACCGCAAGCTTGCAATCAGTTTCGGTGGCAGCCGATCTCCCGCGCTACGTCGGATAGAGTCTGCCAACCGGTCGGAACATGAATAAAGCCGATGAAGTGCTGGGGGAGAAACACAAACTGCCCCGCTGTTGCGAGGCGAGAACGAATGAGAGTTGAAGCTGACTTATGGCGAAGTCAGGTGGAACGGCTTGTCGATGTTCAACGGTCTGTACTTGACGAAGCGCTGTTGGGTTCGACGGTGCACGCGGTCACATTCGTCGACCGTGAAAAAAAGCAATTGATGGGAACGGTCGCGTTAGCAAAGAACTCGTCAAGAATCCGACAGCCAAATCGGATCACTCAACTCAGCTATCGCCGCCGGTTGTCGTGGTGGTAGAATGACCAAGCGAGTGCGTTTTGGAGTGCGACTAGCGAAAGCCCGCGATGCCTGACTATCCCACGACACAAGAGTCGATCCGTCCTGATCAAATCGGGATCAACCCGCTAACCGCGTACCGGGTATTGGCTGGTACGATCCTCATCGTGACCGGCGTAGTCTTGGGCTTGTATGTTGCGATGACCGTCTTCGGTCTGATCAAAGGTGACGAGCCGCCGGGCATCGTCCGTCAGTTTGCTGACTCGCTGGACGAAAAGGTCGCTGAAGAAGTCGCAGCGAATGGAGTTCAGCCGCTGGACCTGTCATCCGACGTGAAGCGGCTTGTGCTGTATGTCGTCGCATTTCTCTTGCTCGTGCTGCCGTTCGGCATTGCGAAGACACTGATTACGAGCGGCACAAGTCTCATGAGCGGCGAAGCGGCGGCAGTACTCAAGCAAATCGCGGAACAACTGAAGAAGAATGGGACGAGAGGAGCGGGTTGGGAATGGAGTGGATAAGTTCATTCAAACCATCATGGCAGTTCACGAGGCGGTGGACCCAGCTTCAGCGACCACGGCAGCTGAGGAGCGTCGAACTATCGTCTTGGAGTTCTTGAAGTCACACCCTGGGCAGGAATTCACGGCATCAGAAATTCGTGTGAATACAGATGTCCCCAAAGCGGTCATGTTCAAGTTGCTCGACGGAGTAGCCGGTGTTGGCATCGATGAGCGGAACGGAAAGTGGTTCTACACTTTTCGGGCTGGGTAGCCGATGCCACTGCGAGAAAGAACGGAGCCAACTCTTGCGGGAATTAGAAACGCCTCAAGTCGTCCGAAGTCGTAGGCGGGATGGGTCACCAATAGCGGGTTCCATAGATATCGCCTCTCCACTGAATCATGGACCGCGAGAGCTTTCATGTTTCTCCAAAGTCACCGCTCAACCATCGACCGTGCGTGACGTCTTCTGGGTACGCCATCAGCCTCCCGCCGCCAAGGTTGGTCAGACCCAAAGCCCTACCTGGCTTCGGACGGCCCTCGGTATCGGTGCTTAACCATTTCCGCTCGCTCCACGTCTGGCCGTGATCGTCACTGAAAATCAACGCTGTGTGGGTGAGATGATGCGTTACCACCAACATCACGACTCGATCCTTTTCAGCCATGTACGCCAGGTAGGGCATCTGATGGCGAACATCTGACGGGCACGCAAAGGGAAATGCATGGCCAACAACCATTCCGATACCGAAAAACGACTCTGGGAAGCCGCCGATGAATTTCGGGCCAACTCCGACCTCAAGTCGTCCGAATACGCAAGTCCCGTCCTGGGACTGATCTTCCTGCGGTATGCCGACCATCGCTTCGCAGTCGCTGAAAAGGAACTGGAGGGCAAAGGCTCCGGTCGTCGCAAGATCGGCAAAGAGGACTACCAAGCCAAGGGCGTCATGTACGTGCCGCCGACGGCTCGATTCTCACACCTGCTGTCGTTGCCCGAAGGCGAAAACATCGGCAAGGCGATCAACGAGGCATGAAGGCGGTTGAGGCCGAGAACGTTGACCTCAAGGGCGTCCTGCCGCGAACCTACACCAAGATCGACAACGCCATTCTGGTCTCGCTGCTGAGGAACTTCTCACAGATCGCGATGGATGCCGAAGGGGACACGTTCGGCAAGATTTACGTGTACTTCCTCGGCAACTTTGCCCGTGCCGAAGGACAACGGGGTGGTGAATTCTTCACGCCGACCTCGCTGGTCAAGCTGATCGTCGAGATCATCGAGCCGTACCACGGACGCATCTACGACCCTGCTACGGCCAAGAGCGAGTTGGGGAGACCCGGCAACTCTGCCTCATGAACCTCGCCGTACATTCCATGTCGGGTGACATTCGCCTGGGTAACGTCCACGATCGTGTAGTCAGCAAAGTCGATATACTTCGTAAAGCGACTCTCCAATCCAGGGTTCGCACGAATGAAGTTTTGCATCGGCTTGGGGTAGCCAGCCGCGATTACAACAAGCCGGTCGCGACTATCTTCCATGCGTTTGACGAGAATTTCGACGGGAATGACGACCAGAATGGCATTCCCGCGATTGCGTTGGGATTCAGACCTGCTGGTGATCTCGACAAGATTCCAGAGCTTTGTGACTACGCAATCGAAGCCGTTGCACACCTGGCGGAACTTGCGACGAAGCCGGAGAGCAAACTGGCTGACGTGAAAACCGAAGCCGAGAAGCGGATTCAGCAGAGGACGAGCGATGGGTAAGACACAGAAAGTCCAGGGCAGGAATGATGCAAGGCTCAAGAGGTTGCACCGCAGCGGCTTTGTACCTTAGATCAACAAAAAGGTATCTCGAAAGGTATCACCGGGACGTGCCTGGGAACCTCTTCGTTTTATGCAAAGCATTCAATAGAAATGACTTACAAGAAGTGGAGCCGAAGGGATTCGAACCCTCGACCTCTGCATTGCGAACGCAGCGCTCTCCCAGCTGAGCTACGGCCCCCAACTCTTTTATGGCAACTACTTACGTCGATTTTCGACTTGGGACCCTCAATCTATCTTTTGGGCCGCGATTTGGGACCTTGCGGCGTCCAGATTCGTCCATACCAAGCACGATGCTACCAGCGCAGATCGAACTGAGCAACTCCGCGACAAGCACGCATGCGTTGGTGGGATACATCGCCCACAACGCGGGCTCGCAGCCATGGATCGTCGAGGGGGCCGCCGTGCAGGGCTACGCACTGGACAGCAGTGGGATCATGAAGCCATCGGAAGACGAGCTATTCATACATGGACGAATCCAAATGCCGTCCACAACTTTCGGATCTGAGCAGCCGTACTCAATCTCTCCGACTAATTCAATAGTCCGGGGAACCCGAATCCCGTAACCGCTGACAACAGACTCGCGACGGTCCAAGAAAGTGAGCGCAATCGCGAGAGAATCTTCAATCTTCGACGTGGCATTTCGATTACTGTCCTAACCTTGACGCGGTGTAAGGTCCCGAAATCGCCTGGGCTACTCGCGGGCAAGAGGCCGACCATGCTGCTCTTCAATGCGATATATCTCTTCCAATCTCACTTCCGACAGCTCATTATCACTAGTCGCCTCGGGATGGCGGGTCTTCCAGAGTCGCTGTAGATGTGAACGCGGCAGGCTGACAGTGACGCGCACAGCGAAGTGGAATGCGGCCTTAGAAAACCGTTTCAGAATAGCCACTGCTGGTCATCCCGCTGCGTGGTCGATCTGCACAAGATAAAGCAACACTCATTCTGTAAATTCGAGTAGATCGGTTTCGGGGTTTCTACTTGTGGAAGGTGAGGTATTTCATTCCGGTTTC
>PBSM01000055.1 GCA_002726245.1 Planctomycetaceae bacterium
ATGTCGTCCCCAACGCCAGCTAGCAACACAAACCCTAGTGCTCGCTAGCTGAACAGTACGGACCAATTGATATTGATACGACGAATTGCAAAAGTTCAGTTAGTAACTCACCTGGACGATCCAGAATGAATCGCTGCTGGTGACGACATCTGAGGAGGCAGAAGCGCAACTTGCGACACGCGTCTACCCGGTGCGCGATCTAGTGTTATTGTCGATCGGATCGCTGGGCTGATGCCGACTTCGACAGCTTAACCGATATGATCACATCGACGATTCAGCCAGACAGTTGGGACCAAGTTGGCGGCCCCGGAGCGATTGAGCACGAGTACGCTTCGATGTCGTTGGTAATCAGCCAAACTTGGCACGTGCACCGGCAAATCGAACCGCTCCTGACGACGCTGCGCGAAGCTCGCGACAAGCAAGGGATCTCGCCTCATCGCACCATGCAGACCATTTCGAAACGCAGCGTGCCCTTTCGGCCAATCCACAAGCGTGGCCACCGCGCCAATATCGCGGGTCCGCGAATGCAGCTTGCAAGTCCCGCGCGTCTACTACAACGAGTAAGACAGCGCACTTAGGCCGCCTCATTCTTCGGCAGCTTCAGGTTGAAGAGCCCAAAGACTTCGTCTTTGCTCAAGCCGTAGCTGCTGGGCGCGCCGGTTTGCGAGAGGATGATGTCGAAGAGAGCGCGTTTCTCTTCGAGGACTTGATTGATCCGTTCTTCGATCGTGCCGAGAGTCAGCATGCGGGTGACAGTGACAGAGCCGGCAACGCCGATTCGATGCGCGCGATTGATCGCCTGGTCCTCGATGGCTGGGTTCCACCAACGGTCGAACAGAAAGACGTAGCGACAGAACTGCAAGTTTAGCCCAACACTTCCCGCGCCGTAGCTCATCAGAATGACGTGCTTCGACGGATCCTCTTTGAATTGCGAGATGACTCCGTCTCGCTTCTTGGAGGGGATCTTGCCGTGATACTCGAGCGTTCCGAAACGCTTCAATCGGTCGCGCATCTTGTCGAGTGTCTTGACCCATTGACTAAAGACGATCGCCTTTCGCCCGCTGGCAACGACTTCCTCGAGGTCGGCTTCGAGCCGCTCAAGTTTGCTGCTGGCCCCGGTCGCGGGATCGAAGTTGCAGATCTGCTTCAGACGTAAGACAAGTTCAAAGACGTGCTGGATCGTCAACTCGGATCCCATATCCTCGAGTTGGACGATTCCTTCGTCCTCTGCGGTCTTGTAGGAAGCCCACTGTTCGGGCGAGAGATCAAGCTCGGCGTCGCGGAACAGCTTGGGAGGCATATCCGTCATGACCCTGTCTTTGGTCCGGCGGAGGATATAGTCGCCGGCGGCTTTCCCCATCCGACGAGCGGTCATGCCGGAGTGCAAATAGCCGGGCGACAGGAACTCGAAGATGCCGACAAGATCTTCCGAGCTGTTCTCGATCGGAGTTCCGGTCAGAGCCCAGTTGCGCGTGCGA
This sequence comes from Planctomycetaceae bacterium, assembly GCA_002726245.1. Classification (GTDB taxonomy): domain Bacteria; phylum Planctomycetota; class Planctomycetia; order Pirellulales; family Pirellulaceae; genus PBSM01. Next base: position 1,479 of record PBSM01000055.1, read on the forward strand.
GTAATCGCTCGCGTGATCTGGCTGGTCGTGCTGGACCGATTCTTAATTCGCTGGGCCTCGTCCAGCACGACCAGATCAAAACTCAGACCGGAATCGAGGACGACGTCCCGGTCACGCATAAGCAATTCGTAGTTAGCGATCTTCACCGGCAGATGCGGTTGCTGCCACAGCCAGTGGCGTTTCGTTTGATTTCCCTCGATGATACTGACGGGAATCTCGGGAGCCCACGTTGTGAATTCTCGTTTCCAGTTCGTAACGAGTGGCTTCGGGCAAATCAGCAGAACGCCGCGAACTTCGCTGGCCCGCAACAACAACCGGATCGATGTGATCGCTTGCATTGTTTTGCCGAGCCCCATTTCATCGGCAAGGATCGCGGCGTAACGAGTGTACAGGAACGCGACGCCTTCGTATTGATACGGGAACGGCTCGAGTGGCATGTGTAGCGATTCGGAATTGAGGATCGTCTCCAACGGCGGCTGAAGCATGTAATACAGACGGTCTTGAAGCTTGACGATGTCGGTCGGCGGCTTCAAGTGTGTAGCACTTCGCTTAACAGAGCGCGGCGACGCTGACCGCTTTGACGGTTTCTTTACTTTGTCGCCGACCGATGTTTGCCAGTCCGGGCCTTCCGGGAATGCATAGCTGAAGGTCTTGATGCGTGGCTTGCCAAACCGAAAGGACGCCGTCTTCGGCGGCTCACAGACGAAGTCGTCGCTGACAACGTCGATCTTTTGCGATCTTGTAATCGCTGCGTTCCAACCAGTCGCGTATATCGTCACAGGAATTGCCGTAACCACGGACGTGACGTCGAGTGGCTGACGAACTGAAGCGTTCACGAAAGGGCGGCTCACACGACATCCTTCTTCTTGCCGGTCAATCAGTAACGAAATCACGCGGCGGCGGAACGGGCTGCCCCTCGCTGGGCTTCATCGATTGCTTCGTGCAGACGATTGAATGGTTCAAGCAGATCGAGTTCTTCGGCGTGTTCTCGCCAAAGGGTCGCAATGGCCTCTTGATCTTGTTGGCGATTGGCAAACACCGCCGCCTCGCGAGTCCCTAGTTGAAAACAGTGCAGTTTGTCCGACGCCGCCTTGTTCTCGCTCACCAGGGTAACGGGAGTCGCCACGAAGTTCCTGACGGCAAGTGCGGGTTCGACATCCGTGCAAATGAACAACGGCTTGGCTTTTGCTTTACCAAGCAATGTCTGTGCAATCTGTTCGCCATAGAGGTACGGAACCAACGTCGGCCCGTAGAGAATCTCTTGGGTGCGATTGGGACGAACTGGTGCAGTGCAATGAAACTCGAGCGGTCGACCGGTGGTGTTGAGTACTAAGTAGCCGCCGATCAGGCCTAGTTCCGGAAAATCCCGAACGGTGAGAAAGCCGATCGAGGGCGAAGATATCGGGCCGCTAGCGGTCATCGAAGAAACGCCCCTCCTCGTTAGATGCCAGATTGAAAAGTCAGTGCTGTCGTGCTCAGGCAAGTCCCCTCGTTTTGAATCGGGTTGGCAAGGCAAGCGACTTTAACGCCTTTTTGGGTTGCGGACGCTGCGCGAAATCTTGCGACAACGCAAGGATAAAAACTGGTCGATTTGCAAAAGAATTGCCCGCGTTGTCAAAGGCTCGACTTTAGATAGCAATCGTTTATACTGAGGGTCTACCTAGGAGGAATCATTTCATTATGTCGAGCGAATCCAATAACTTTCCCCCTTTATTTCGAATTGATGTGTCAGCCGATCCGGGTTCGGCAGCACCAGCCGAAGAGTACGACCCCAATACCGCGATCATAGCCCTACTGCGGCAAGTTGTGGCTGGGCAGGCCAAGCAGAACAAGCTGCTGGAGGATTTCATCCAACAGCAGAACGCGTCCCAAAGGCAGCGGCAGAACGAACTTGGACAGTGGAAAGAAGCGAATCCTGACCTCGCGAAGTGTTGTCGGACGGCGGTCGAAACGCTCAGTCGTGTACAGACACAGTTCTTGCACAACTTGACGGACGAAGTCCTGGATAACGAAGATTGCCTCTTGGACGGCGAGTTTATGTTGAATGAGTTCGTTGACCGCTTTGGTCCTCGACTCGCTCACCTGAACGGCGTTCTGCAAGTACTGTCGCAGTTAGGTACGGTACCGCAGACAACCAGCTAAGAAAGCAAAGAACAAAGAACAACGAACAACCCGAGGTGTGAGCGAGGCCGATCCTGATGCCTCGCTCACGCCTCGGGTTAGTTTTTGCGCGAAGGTGAAGAATGTTCGTCGAGCTCGTACGTACGAAGACTTCGGACGGATTGCGGCTTGATGGTTCACTCGCCCTGCCGACGAGCGACGCCGTACCGCTTCCCGTCGATGCTGTTATCCTGCTGCACGGCGTCGGAGGTAGCTTCTTCGGCGGTTCGATGTTCGATGCTCTGTCGATCCCGTTCCTAGAACGAGGCGCTGCGGTGTTGAGAGTCAACACGCGAGGCTACGGGTCGATCAACATGATCGCGACCGATGGCGGACCGACGCGTGGCGGCGCGGCGTTCGAAACGGTCGATCATTGCAGGCACGACATCAACGCATGGTTGCAGTTTCTCGTCGCACACGGGTTTCGGCGGATCGGTTTGCTGGGACACAGTCTTGGCGCGATCAAAGCGGTCTATGCTGCAGCCCACGAGACGCTCGAAGAAGTCGTCTGCATCATTGCTGCTTCGCCACCACGACTGTCGTGCTCTGCCTTCCAGAACGGACCGCGCAGCGCCGACTACTTCAAGTCGATGAGCGCAGCAAAGCAACTCATGAAGGAAGGACGACCGGAAGCTTTGATCACTGCTAAATTTCCCTTTCCGTTGATGATCAGCGCAGCGGGATACATCGATAAGTATGGGGATGAACGTTACAACATTTTGAAGTTCGTTGACCAGATCTGCCTGCCAACGCTGTTCACTTATGGGTCGATCGAATTGGAGCAGGGCGGAATCGCGTTCGCCGGCTTGCCGGACGCCATCCGCGGGGCACTCGCTGATCATGCTCCTGTCGATTGCCGCACGATTCCGGACGCGGATCACTTCTATTCCGGAAAGTACGACGAACTGGGCCGCGCGATTCTCGACTGGCTACCGGTGATCGAAGCTTAACAGACCGCACCTCTTGCCCAACCGGCGCGATCCACGCGCGAGATGCTCGAAAGAGGCAACTAGGAACGGCGAGCTAAACTCTGCTAACTTTTCGGCGCGTACGTAATGCACGCGGGATGCGCGTTCCTTCGATTCCCCAGCCATAGCGTCTGTGTCATCCATCACGATCACAACGCGACGCTCGGTCCGATTCCTTCCAAGTCATGCGAAACTAGGACTTTAGACATCCATCGTACTTACTATTAGAAACTGGGTTAGCGAGTCCGCTATCCTCACGCGGAGCGTGAGGGCTACGTTCGAAGTAGCGTTGTAATCCGCGGGCAATTCGCGTTATTACCCACCAAGCGTTGGGAGTATAATGCACGCAGGGAAATGAACCTGCGTGTTTGGAGACATCCCGATGACACAGATTACCGTTGATGCCGAACTCGCCGCAAAGTTGTTAAGTGCTGGTGCGCACGTCGAGATCGTTGACGAAGCCGGCAATCGGCTCGGCGATTTTCAGAGACAGCTAACCTGGGACGAGTTGATGGCGACATGTCCTTACACGCAGGAGGAGTTAGAGGAATTCCGTCAGCAAGCCGGAACTGGAAGACCATTGGCGGACATCGTCCGCGATCTTGAGAAGCTCCCATGAAGTTCGAAGTGGAGTGGGTGCCAGCGGCCGAGCAGCAACTGGCGGACATTTGGCTCGCTGCAGAAGAGCGGGATCTGGTCCGGCGGCTATCAGCGGAGATCGATCGGTCATTGTCGAGCGATCCCATGAGCGTCGGCGAGTCGCGTGAGAGCGATGAAATCCGTGTCGCCATTTCCGATTCCTTCACGGTTCGATTTCAAGTTCTTCCCGTGCAGCAACATGTTGTGGTCTTCGCCATCTGGCTACGAGGAAAACGCCGGTAGTATATCAACTATGTTACCCTTCGACTTCCAACTCCAAACCCGCATCGTCTTCGGTCCTGATACGATCGAGAAGCTTGGCGAGTTGGCTTCGGAGATGGGCGCGCGGCGGGCTTTAGTCGTGAGCGATCCGGGGGTGATCGCCGCCGGTCACACGCGGCATGGTCTGGATGCCTTGCAGCGCGCGGGGATTGAAGCTCATCTCTTCGAACGCGTTCACGAGAATCCGACGACCGATGATGTTGATGCCGGCGTCGCCTTCACCAAGCGGCACGATCCCGAAGTGCTTGTAGGTTTAGGTGGCGGCAGTTCGCTGGACTGCGCCAAAGGCATCAACTTCCTTTACAGCAACGGCGGGCAGATGCAGGACTACTGGGGCGTCGGCAAAGCGTTGAAGCCCATGCTGCCAATGATCGCCGTGCCGACCACGGCAGGCACAGGAAGCGAAACGCAATCGTTCGCGCTTATCTCCGACGCGAAGACTCACGCCAAGATGGCCTGCGGCGACAAGAAGGCTTCCTGCCGCATCGCAATCCTCGATCCAAAGTTGACCGTCACACAGCCGCCTCGCGTCACCGCCTTGACTGGTATCGATGCGATCGCGCACGCGCTGGAGACTTACGTCACGAAACGCCGCAATCCAGTTTCGCTTCTCTACAGCTGCGAAGCTTGGCGGCTGTTGGCAGCAAACTTCGGCCGCGTACTCGAAGATCCCACCGATATCGACGCACGAGCCGCGATGCAACTCGGCGCGAGCTACGCCGGCGTCGCGATTGAGAACTCGATGTTAGGCGCAACACACGCCCTCGCGAATCCACTGACCGCCACCTACGGGATCGTCCACGGCGAAGCCATCGGCATGATGCTGCCCCACGTTATCCGCTTTAATGGCGAGCAGTACGAAAGCTGGTATGAAGAGTTGCTTGAAGCCAGCAGCAACGGTAACGGCATGCCAAAAGCGAGCAGCGGCCCAGATGGACTTGCTGACTTCGTGACCGAGTTGGTCGCGAAAGCCGGGCTCGCAACTCGCCTGCCAGACTGTCGAGTCGAAGAAGCGAAGCTGCCAGACCTTGCAGCCGCGGCAGCAACGCAATGGACAGGGACTTTCAATCCGAGAGAAGTCGACGAACCAGAGCTGTTGAACCTTTACGAACGTGCCTTCTGATACAATTGAGATAAGAGGTACCATCCCTCATCTAGAATAGGAGTGTTGGAACAATGCGAGTTGCGATGACTTGCTTCCTTTTTGTGATCGTCTCGATCACTCTCGCTTCCTGTGGTCAGGTTGAGATTGCGCAGGTTCGTGCCGAGCAAACTAAGCAGAAATCCGACGAGCCAACTCGCCCTGTTACGGCTAATGCCAAGCAGCAAGCCAGTTGGCCACTCTTTCGCGGCGACGCGCAATCCACTGGCGTCGCCAAGTCGAAGTTGCCGGATGACTTGTCACTCCTTTGGAAGTTCGAGGTGAAAGACGGCGCGTTCGAGGGAACTCCCGTCATTCACGATGGCGTCGCTTACATCGGCGATCTTGATGGCGAGGTTTTCGCGCTGAATCTCGACAGCGGCGAGAAGAAGTGGGAGTACAAGACCGAAGCAGGCTTCATTGCTTCGCCGGCGATCCATGAAGGATTAGTCTACATCGGCGATTACGATGGGACGTTCTACTGCCTCGAAGCCGAAAGCGGCAAGCCCCGCTGGAAGTTCGCAACTGATGCTGAGATCGATGCCTGCGCGAATTTCTACAAAGGCAACGTCCTGATCGGATCACAAGACGCGACGCTGTACAGTGTCAACGCGAAGACCGGCGAGCTTGTTTGGAAACATACGATCGATGATCAAATCCGCTGCAGCCCCACGATTATCGACGACCGCGTGTTCTTGGCCGGTTGCGATGGAAAGCTGCACATCGTCGGCTTGGAGAAGGGCGAGGAGCTTGCCAGCGTTGACATCGGGGCGCCGACAGGAGTGACTCCCGCTGTGCAAGGAGATTACGTTTACTTCGGCACCGAAGGTGGCGAGTTTCTCTGTGTGAACTGGAAGCAAGCAGTCATGGCTTGGTCGTTCACTGGCAAGGGCGGAACTCAACCCTATCGCAGCTCTGCAGCAGCAACCGCCGAGCACGTCGTCGTCGGCAGTCGCGCGAAACGGGTCTACTCACTTGACCCAACGAGTGGTGACGAACAATGGACGTTCGCATCCAAGCAGCGGATCGACTCGTCGCCGGTCATCGTAGGTGATCGAGTCTACATCGGTTCAACAGACGGACGCATCTACGGCTTGAGTCTTGAAAGCGGCGACAAAGAATGGGAATACGAAGCCAAAGGCGGCTTCACTGGCTCTCCGGCTGTCGCCGAAGGCAAGCTTGTGATCGCCAGCGACGAAGGTGTTGTGTACTGCTTTGGCAAGATTAAGGAATAGACGATGGCCACCGCAGACAAACTGATGACGGCCGAAGAGTACGCTTCGTTGCCTGGTCTCGGCTATCCAAGCGAGCTGATCATGGGGAGGATCGTACGAATCAACGTTCCACAATCGCGGCATGGGCAGGTGTGTTCTCGTGCCAATCGGATTCTCGGCGATTTTGCGGATGACAATCATCTCGGCCACGTCCTATCGAACGATTCGGGCGTGATGACGCAACGAGATCCGGACGCGGTACGTGGAGCGGATGTTTCGTTCTATAGCTACCAGAACGTCCCGAAAGGCCCGGTCGAGTCAGGCTATATCAAGGTCGCTCCTGAAGTCGTTGTCGAAATTTGTTCGCTAGACGATCGCTGGCCGAAGATACTGGGAAGAACTGCCGAGTATCTCGAGGCGGGCGTTGCGGTTGTCTGCGTACTCGATCCAGGAGACTCGACCGCTCAGTTATACCGTCCAAATGGCACTACCGAAATGCTGGGCACAGACGACATACTTCGGTTGCCCGAACTAGGCGAATCGTTCTCCGAGCCGGTGTCTCGATTCTTCGAGTGAAAGCCTCTGTTTCTTGAACGAAGGTATCTTGCTCCGTGGCCACTGATTCCGTTAAGACCGAAGTTGGCAGTTACTTCATCTCGAACTCCCCGCCGTTCTCGCAATGGTCGAAGGACGAGCTGGGGGAAGTCAAGTCGGTGATGAACGCGCCGCCAGCGGAAGTGCCTCTGGGGCTCTATCTGCACATTCCGTTTTGCCGGAAGCGCTGCAAGTTCTGCTACTTCAAAGTCTTCACCGACAAGAACGCCAACGAGATCGAGACTTACGTCTCTGCGATTTCGACAGAGATCGAGCTAGTAAGTAAGTTGCCTGTGATGGGCGATCGCCCGTTTCGCTTCGTCTACTTCGGAGGTGGAACGCCATCGTTCGTGAGCCCAAAGCAGTTGACGTCGCTTGTCGATCGACTGCGGGCAAACATCAAGTGGGACAAGGCCGAGGAAGTCACGTTTGAGTGCGAGCCTGGAACGCTGTCCGAGCCGAAGATCAAGACGATCAAGGAACTCGGCATCACCCGACTGAGTCTGGGCGTCGAGAACTTCAGCGACGAGATCCTGCAAGAGAACGGACGCGCGCACTTATCACCGGAAGTATACAAGGCGTGGGATTGGATCGTCGCTGCGGATTTCCCAAACGTGAACATCGATCTCATCTCAGGGATGGTGGGCGAGACGTGGGACAACTGGAAGGACAACATTCGCCGGACAATCGAATTGTCGTCCGAAAGCGTCACGATCTACCAGATGGAGTTGCCTTACAATACGGTTTATTCCAAAGACATTCTCGGCAACGAAATCGAAACGCCTGTCGCGGACTGGCCGACAAAGCGAGCATGGGTGAACTACGCGTTCGACGAACTCACAGCGGCTGGCTATCACGTGTCGAGTGCTTACACGATGGTGAAGGATCCGAAGAAAGTGAACTTCAGCTATCGGGACAATCTCTTCGGTGGCTCGGACCTGCTGGCAACCGGAATCGCGAGCTTCGGGCATGTCTCCGGAGTCCACTATCAAAACTTGCCTGAGTTGCCTGACTATGTTAGGACACTGGAAGCAGGCAAGTTGCCGCTGGGCCGCGCCATGCGACCAAGCAAACATCAGTTGCTCGTTCGCGAGTTGATCTTGCTGCTGAAACGTGGCTATCTCGACGCGGGTCATTTCCGCAAAAAGTTCGCTGTCGAGGTGTTGCAAGAATGGAGCGAGGTCTGGAAGCAGCACGTGGAAGATGAGATGCTGACAATTGATGGCGATCGTATCGAACTGACTCGTAAAGGCTTGCTGCACGCCGACGCATTGCTGCCGCCGTTCTTCGAAGAAGAACACCAAGGGGTGCGCTATACATGAGCGACGACTTGGTGTTTATGATGGGGGAGTTCGAAGCGAATTTCCCCACCGAGCGACATTTTGCCAAGAACCATATGTGGGGGATGAAGCGGGACGATGGCATTTATCGTTTCGGCTTTACCGCCTATGCAGTTCGATTGTTACAGGACGTTTACTTTCTCGAGTGGATGGTCGAAGAAGGTACTTCGTTAACCGAGAAGCAAGAGATTGGAGCGATCGAGAGCAAGAAGGCGGAAAGCGCGTTATACTCGCCGATTGCCGGTCGGTTGGCGCGATTCAACGAAGCGTTGCTGTCGGATCCTTCGACCATCAATGTTGACAAATACGGCGCAGGCTGGTTGTTCGAGATCGAAGGAGATGCGAACGGCTTGTTTGAACCCCAAGCGTATATTGAACACCTGGACGGAGTCTGGGAGGTCACTCAACGGACGATCAAGGGACAATTGAACTAAGTTGTTGAAGAAGTTGGACCGCACGAATTAAGGAAAGAGCACGAATGACTCGCTCCCAATTCGTGCTCTTTCCTTAATTCGTGCGGGGCCATTCCTCGTCCATTTGACGAACATCATGGCAAAACGAATCGCAGTCGTCGTCTCACAAGGACAGAGTCAGAACCCGGCCAAGCGCGGGCTCGAAGAAGATATCGTTGCGGCTCTCATCATGGAGCCGAGCGTTGAAGTTACCGTGATCCCGAACCTTTACGATCTAAAGTCCGACGGCACGGGGATGCTTGCGCTGCAAGGTATCAAAGGCAACATGATTGTGCTGGCGTGGCTGTATGAACGCGGAGCGCGGTGGATCCTGGATCGCAATAACATCGGCGGTCGGGAAGGGCAAACGCTTATCAAGATGGATGATGATGATGATGACGAGTTGGATGCGGTAGAAGAAGACAAGGAACGTGTGATCGATCAGAGGGAGATTCCGAATCGCCGGA
>PBSM01000056.1 GCA_002726245.1 Planctomycetaceae bacterium
CTCGCTAGATCGTCGTCCCAAACTCATCGCAACGCCTCCATTCGTGTTGCCACAAGAATATCGCGATTGCAGAGAAAATCAACAGGCTGTTACGGGACGTGCGGGTTCGACCCCCGCTCCGCTACTTTTAAGCTCTTCAGCGGCAATCACTTCGGGCAACAACCGCTCGGATGTCCCAAGGGCTAGTGTACACCGCGTCCCGTCAATGTTAATGAATCGCGCTGAGAAGCGATCATTGCGTTTAGTGATACTCGCCATCGTTCACTTTCCCTTTCGTTTGGGTGCTGGTTCCGCGTCGTGGTCTCAAGTTCCAAGCATTCGCCGATCTTGTCGATTGAATCCAGAGACAGGCCCGCGACGTCGTTCACGAATCGGGACAAGTCGGCCTCGGTTATGCCTGTTTCCTGGGAGATGCGATAGCGGCTCTTGTCCGCGCTCAGGATCGCATTCCGAAGTTGTTCGCTGAGTGGATTCCGTTTGTTCATGCTCTCATCCTATACGTTCCTTGTTGGGCTACCGCACCGATCGACCAATGCGGACGACAGGGATCTCGCCCGTCTTCGTCCGCTCCCACAGATTCCTTTCGCTGATTGCCAGAGCGCGGGCGGCATCGCGAGCGTTCAGGCGTTCAGCTAAGATGGCGCATCCATCTTGGACCCAACCAAGTTTGTGGCTATGATTAGCCGCCAGTTTCTAATTACCCGAGTCTGCTAGCAGTTAAAGAGCAGCAACATGAGTGAGCTACGAACCGAACGCGACTCGATGGGCGAGGTGCAAGTACCTGCCAAAGCCTACTACGGAGCGCAGACTCAGCGGGCGGTCGAGAACTTTCCGATCTCCGGTTGGCCTCTGCCTCCCGATCTGATTCATGCGCTTGGGCTTGTGAAGTACGCCTGTGGAGTCGCCAATCGCGACATCGGTAAACTGACCGGCTCGGGGAAAAATCCGTTGGATGACGCCGGCGTCGATGCCATGCTGGCCGCTTGCCGCGAGGTCGCCGAAGGCAAACTGGATGGCGAGTTCCCCATCGACGTGTTTCAGACGGGCTCGGGCACGTCAAGCAATATGAACACGAATGAAGTGATCGCGAATCGTGCCATTGAAATAACCGGCAGCGATCGCTTTCAAGCCGAGAAGCCGATCCATCCGAACGATCACGTCAACATGGGGCAGAGTACCAACGATATCTTCCCCACGGCGATCCACGTCGCCACTGCCCGCAAGATCAAAGGCGACTTGATTCCCGCGCTGCAACGTTTCGCGGACGCGCTGTCTCAAAAGGCGAAGGATTGGGATCAAGTGATCAAGATCGGTCGCACGCACTTGGCCGACGCGACACCTTTGCGGCTTGGTCAGGAGTTTGGTGGCTTTGCTCGCCAACTTGAGCTGTCCGTCGCGCGAGCCGCACGAGCGATGGAAGCCGTGCTAGAGCTGCCTGCTGGCGGCACGGCGGTCGGTACCGGCATCAATACGCATCCCGAGTTTGGCCGGCGCGTCGCGGAATGCCTAGCCTCCGAGACCGGCATCGCGTTCGTTGAGGCGCTGAATCATTTCGAAGCCAACGCGCAGCGCGACGGTCTCGTCGAGTGTCACGGTCAACTACGTGCGATCGCTTCGACGCTCTTCAATGTTTCCAACAACATCCGCTGGCTGAGTTCCGGCCCGCGGTGCGGTTTCGCCGAAGTAACACTTCCCGACCGCCAGCCCGGTAGTTCGATCATGCCCGGCAAGGTGAACCCCGTGATGTGCGAAAGCATGATGCAGGTCACGGCCCGAGTGATGGGCAACGATCAAGCCATTGCCATGAGTGGTGCCGCAGGCGGTCAGTTTCAACTGAACATCATGATGCCGGTGATGGGACACACGGTGTTGGAGAGCATTCAACTGATGGCTTCCTGCACGCTTGCCTTTGTTGACTTCTGCGCCGAAGGGATGGAAGCCAATATCGAAAACTGCAAAGCTTCCGTCGAGAAAAGCCTCTCGATGGTCACCAGTCTCAATCCGTTCATTGGTTACGAAAAAGCGGCTGCCTTGGCGAAAGAAGCGTTCAAGACTGGTCGTACAATTCGCGATCTATGCCGCGAGCAGGGCGTGCTGCCGGAAAACACACTCAACGAGGCTCTTGATCCGATGCGCATGACGGAGCCACAGGAATAAGAAGGCGATCCTTGCCCTTCTTTGGAGGGCGAGGGGACAAGTCGAATACAACGGTCATGGAGGACCAGACATGCAGATCATCTCGCGTTCACTTTGCGTTGCTGTCCTGCTGACGGCATTTGCTCCCACCATCTTGCTCGCTCAAGACGATGCGAAGCAACTGATAACACAGGCTTACCAGAAAACGAAGTCCGCGAAGTCCGTTGATGACTTGGGCACCGTGATCGATCTTTGCCAACAAGCTCAAGCCTACGAACTATCTACGGCGAACGACAAGTACGTGCGGCAGTTGCAAGCCTGGGCCCTGAACCGCCGTGGCGAAACACTTGTTGCTCAGGCCGCGAAGCTGTCGGAAGAAGGTGACGGCGATCGCGCTGCACTGTTAGATGTCAAAGCCCTGGCGGACTTCGAAACGGCGGTCAAGAACGATCCGACTCGCTGGAAGGCCATCCACAACCGCGGCGTCAGCTATGCCCTAGCCGGCAAGTACGACAACGCCATCGCTGACTTTTCGAAGGTCATCGAGCTGAAGCCGGAGTATGAGAACGCTTGGTTTAACCGCGGCGAGATCCAATATGAAGTCGGTGAGTTCGAGGCCGCGATCTCCGACTATACACAAGCGATCGAGCTTTTGCCAAACGACTTTGGTGCAATCACAAGCCGCGGCCATGCTCATTACCAACAGAAGCAATTCACTGCGGCGCTGGATGACTACACGATGGCCATCGAACTCGCGTCTGACAACGCCTCGGCTTATGCGAATCGTGGAGACACGTATCACAGCCTTCAGCAATGGGAAGAGGCCGCGGCTGACTTCCGCAAGGCAATCGAACTCGATCCTACTTCGGCTCGTGGTTATCAGGGAGCTGCTTGGTTGATGGCAACATGTCCTGAAGAGCGATTCCGGAACGTCAAACTCTGCTTACAAGCCGCGGTAAAGGCCGCCGAGTTGACAGCCGAGCAGGATTACGAAATCCTCGACACGCTCGCGGCTGCGTATGCAAGCGCGGGACGCTTCGACGACGCGATTAAATCAATCTCGAAAGCAATCAACTTGGCACCACCATCGGCATCGACCGCTCTCTCTCGGCGGCTCGAACTCTACAACGCAGATACTCCTTTCCGCGAACCCCTCGCGCAAACGGCAAGCATCGAGGGAGATGCAGTGCCTCAGTGATTTGCTTCGCAGTTTCGGTTGGCTACCGACGAGTAGCTGGGAAACGCTCATTCGGAAGCTTCAAGCAGCGCGTTAAACACGGCACGCGCCTCCGCGATTTGCGATTCGACGTGCACTTGGTGGCGGCTGGGGATGCGATTACGTTTTCGCACGTCGGTTCGCAAACGATCGATCCAACCAACGAAGTACTCGGCGCCTGCTTTCGCGTCGGTCGGCTTGTCCTTGATTTCGACATAGACGGCACTCGTGTGACCGTACACGGAACCGCCGGGTTGGTCGGGATGTGACGGTCCACTCGCGCGAACTGCGATCCAGCCGGAACGCGTTACAGCGAGCTCCTTGTCGATCTCGACATCAAGACTCGGTTCGTCAAGCTTCATCGACGAGACAACATCACCGTTTGAGACGATCTCGAAGATATCCAGCGGATACTGAGAGGTAACGCGTGCCTTGACGCGTAGTTTGCCTGGTTGGTCAAGCGTCAGCGTGCTTCCCGCCATCTGATCGTCCACCGTGAAATCGAACATCGGCGCGTTGGTCGCGAACGTGCGACCTGCCTTGAGCGATTCGATCCAGCGTTCGTACGTGAACTCTCCTTCGACGTACACATAGACGCGAGCTTGCCCTGGAAGGCGGCTGCGGACTCGATTCAAGAAGCAGTCCGTCCCTGCTGAGGCTGGCACGCGGAAGCCGCAATTCAGAAAGCGGTACCAGAGCGGGATCGTAGCCACGTGATTCGATCCCATCACGTCAACCGAATCGACTTTGCCCAAGGCCACATCCAACGGCAACGCCTTCGCCGAATACGCACTCAGATACGGATCCTTCACGTTGTGCGCGGGATGTGTGTAGTTCACGTGTCCGTCTTGGTCATGTGTGTGGTCCGCGATGTCGGCATTCGTCGGATGGTCGTGTGGGTTGGTCGTGCGTGCAAAGCCAGTAAAGACCGGCTCGACAAGTTGCTTCAGATTCAACAACGTCAGATGGCCCCAAATCGTGCTGCGAAACTCTTGATTCCAATACAGAATCGTTTCGTCTGTTGAGATGGGATCGGCGCTACCTCGAAAGTATTCGCGGTCGAACACGCCGTCCGCTTCCGAATTCGCCACCATGAAGTTGCTGACGATCAAGCCTTCACCGGCGGATTGCGCAAGCATCGTTCGCGGCGAGTTGTACCATTCTCCATAGCCGTAATTCGCGTGAATATGGTTCTCGCCAGAATACCAGTTCTTTTCGCGTTGATTCGTCCATCGCTGCAGTTCGATGGTCTCGTGCAAACCACCACTGGCGGCAATCGTGAACTTGCTGCGTGTGACCGGATACTCGAGGCCGCGTGCTGCCGTCAAGAGATAATCACCTGCTGGCAAATCGAGCTGTGTCTGGCCTTCGCAGTAGAAATGTACCTGCTGGCCAAGCATTCGATAGAGAGCCTCAGGCGGGGCATGGTACTTGCCATGCTCATCGCGGATCGAAATGCGAGCCGTTGTTAACTCATTGCCGTTGGTATCTCGAACTTCCAAGGACAACACGCCGGTTTCTGCTCCGTAATCTCTCTTCGACACAGTCACGACCGAATCGCGAAACCTCAACAAGTCTCTGGTAACTAGAGCCGTCGGGCCGTGTCGATTGTCCGTGTAAAGCAACCAACGCCCTTGCGCATCCGTGCTGGGAGCGTCTTCATCCGCCTGCCCAAATGTAAGCTTCTGAGCACCTCGAATCGGATCGTCGAGAGGCACCTGCCACAGATCGTTGTGAACGCCGCCGACGTTGCTGACAACATACAGAGCTGAACCGTCGGCACTCCATGCGACGTCATACACCCGTCCAGGAAACTGCACGATTTTCGTTGCCTCACCACCGTCCGACGGCATCGTCCAAAGATCGCACTGCGGGCCGTTGTTCCCACCTTGTTCGCCACGAACGTCCTGCGACGTCGCTAACGCGATCGACTTACCATCTGCAGACAAGGCGTAACGCAGCCCCACACATCCGCGTGCAACTCGTCACCGAACTCGCCCGTCTCCAAGCCGAGCCAACACAGCGAATAGCGGCCATTGTCTCGGTTGAAGACGTTTAGCAATCGCTTCCCGTCCGGCGAGAATGACAACTTGTCTTTCGCTCCGACCTGTTGAGGCAACACAATCGCCGAACCATCCTCAGATCGAATCAGACGCACCGGGCCAGCAAAAGCTGTGCGGCCGCGAATAAACGTGATTCGCTTCCCATCCGACGACCAAGCCGGTCGGCAATCAAAGCCTTCTTCCTTCGTCAACCGAACCATCTCGCCGCCGCCTCGCGATGTCCGCCAAATAGCACCTTGATAAGAGAAGGCGACTGAGGTGCCATCGCGAGAAAGCTGTGGGAAGATAGCTCCAAGCAGCGGCGGATCGTGATCCTCATGAGAAAACGCGTTTGCCGCAAGTAGCGTTAGCAGTGTCAAGGCGACAGGCAGACGGCAGGCAACCACACGTAAGATCATTCGAGTCTCCTTTGGCTCATGCCATTTCGAGGAACCCTCGGCGATTATCTCTCAGCGCGCCCGGAAATGCGAGTAGCGGTCAAGCGATCTTGCGAAGTATGAACACAGCATCTCCAAGCTGATTGCTCAACTGCAGTGGATCTTCGATGTCGTACCAGAAGTCATAGACGTCGCAAAGTTCGAACTGTGGCACCGATACGAGCAGCCGATGGAATTGCGCCGCCGTGTAGATACGGTACTGATAATCTGACTTGAGCTTCAGGTCACGCTGGCCACTACGAACACGCAATGAGAACCGAATCATCTCCAGCCGGGTTTGGCGATCAAAGTTGAGCACCCGCAACGTTATCGTCACCTTTGTCTTGCCGTGTTTCGCAGACCAGCGTTCAATACATTCCTCGTCGGCGTCCGGTGGTAACAGATGAAATCCGAGAATGTAGATGCCGCCAGGCCGCAAGCTTTTCGCGACACATTCGAGATGCTGGCGTGCCGCGTCTTCGGTCGTTAAATGACGAAATGTGTTGAAGGTGCAAAACGCCGCATCCATGGGCTTCTTCGCCACGAACGTCGTCATGTCGGCGGTAAGCACGTCGGCGCGAAGCTTCCGGCGTGCCAAGCGTTTTTCCAGGTAACGCACCGACGGCTCGCTTAAGTCGTAACCAAGCACGCTATACGCGCGAGCTGCCATCTCGACAACCAAGCGGCCTCCGCCACAGCCCGGCTCCATCAGACGGCTCGCCTTGAAGTTACAGTACTTCGCGGAAGCCGCTTCGATAAAGTCAGCTTCTAATTTCGTTTCCGATCGAAACGCGAGATCCCAGTATTGGGGATAGTCGTAACAGTTCGCACGTCTTGAGTTGGGCATGAAGACATTCAACAGGAGGCAACGGATAGAACGGAGCCACAGCGGATCTATTCTATGTTGCCTCTGGTTCCTCCAGTCTCGCTTAGGAACGAAGCAGTCATTAAACCGGCATCTTGGTTAGAAAGCACGGTGCGATGATCTCCGAGACAGTCGAATTGCCCCAGGTTTCAACTTGTCTTTACCCACATTTCACCACCGACCCTGTGTCGGTGGAAGCACGATTGAAGGCTACCGTCGAAGCACTACGGACGCAGGCCCCTCCGACCCTGTGTCGGTGGACCTCGTGATCGACATGGCTTCCACCGACGCAGGGTCGGCGGGGAGCCGTTTCTCGCTTGCGTCCTGGTAGCTCTCCAATCGTTGCCCCACCGACACGGGGTCGGAGGAGGCGACGGACGGGGGCAAGGGCTAAAGAAATGCCGGTTTAGTTTACGCCTCGTTCCTTAACGACGTTTTGTGCTCTCTCGCTTGCGTTTCCTAAATCGTACCACAATCCTATTCAAGAACATTTATCGGTCCGGGAGTATCAGAAACGCGCCGAACACCGGCTGGGTAACGGGCAGCGAGTAGTCTGGCATACCGATGGGCTGCGCGAGTGAGTCGGCTTCATTTCGATTGTGATTGGCTTACCGTCATCCGCGGCTACATGGAAGTCGGTTGCGAGACTTACCGTTGCCGGCCCTACAACTGCAAGTACAACGAGCGACATAACACGACAGAGCATCATGGCTCACCCTCCTCGTAGCCAGACAAGTTACTATCTCAAACTGAAAACGCGAGCGAGAAAGGAGACTGGCTCCGTGCCCGCCAAAGCCTGAAATGTCGGTCAACATGAATGGCACCAAGGCAGCGAAGCACTTGTTTTCTGGTGGTAAGTCGATCGCGCTGTTTGGAGCCAGTCCCATTTTCACGACTCCCTTTTCAGTTTGAGTTACTATGGACCGCCAATGGAATGAAGACGTGACTCGGTTCGCAAGTAGAGCCTTCCGCCGCTGACGGCTGGAGTTGCTTTGCTCGGTTCGCCGAGGGAGTTCTTGGCAAGCAGCTTGTACTGGTCGGAAGCGGCGATGACGACGACGTTCCCGTCGAGGTCGATACAATAGAGCTTTCCGTCAATACAAATCGGAGAACTAAAGTAGTTGCCGCCCACTCGCTTCTGCCAGATAACCTTGCCCGTTGACTTGTCGAGACAGCTCGCGATGCCTTGATCGCTCCACATGAACAACCAGTCTCCGTAGACAAGTGGAGTCGGCACGTGTGGTGCTTGACGATTCGTTCGGTAGGCCTCGCCCGCCTCGGCGTTCGTACCTGAACCAGCAGGCTTCACGGCGACAAGTTGCCTTTCACCTCCTACTCCGCCACTGGTTGCAATCACCAGATCGTCCGTTAGCACCGGCGAACCGAGTGCCCGTTGTGAGGCTCGCCCGAAGACATCGATGTGCCAAGTCTGTTGCCCCGTCTTGGGATCAACGCCAATAATACCTTCGTAGCAATGCGAGAAAACCAACTCCTCCGGACGACCACCGGCAGCGAAGACGCATGGCGTGGCGTAACACGCTCGTTTGCCCGCGCGAGGAATCTTCCAGCGCTCTTCACCCGTCTTGCGATCCACCGCCAAAAGAAAGCTCGGCTGTTTCTGATCGTGAGCCATGATCACCAAATCGCCATAGACGATCGGCGACGCCGCGCCGCCTTGACCGTGCAGGTACGGGCCTAGTTCATACTCCCAAACCTTGTTGCCTTCGTGATCGAAAGCGATCAGTGGCGATGACCGCTTCGAATGCCATACAACATAAACGAAGTTCTCATCGACGCAGGGAGTGCTCGAAGCATAGCTGTTGTTCTTGTGCTTCTTGTAGCTTGCGAACTTGAGATCGGTACTCCACGCTTCCGTGCCATTCCGCGTGTTGATGCAGAGCAAATGTCGAGTCACCGATTCCTCGTCGCACGAAGTCACAAACAACTTCTCGCCCCAGATCACAGGCGACGAATGCCCGCGGCCCGGCAAATCGGTGACCCAATTGTATTCCTTCTCATTCCATTCGACGGGAACGGTCTTAGCATCGCTGATACCCGATCCGTTCGGCCCGCGGAAGCGCGTCCATTCCTGTGCTTCGGAAACACGACAGAAAACGGAGAAGATCAGAACGAGCAGAACGAATCGACGGCGCGGCGTGAGCATGTGATTAGAGAAGTAGGAGGAAACGAAGGGGCCGCTCGTCATTATGCGTGCGGAGAGCGCTGTCGTCTACGACGGGATGCTGTCCCCAGCACTTCGCTCCGATACTGAATGGTCCCAGGAAAACGAGCCGCACGGATTAATGAAAGAGCACGAATCTGTGAGACCTGGCTCAACCGAAGCTACGAGTCGGACAGCAGCCATGTCACCCCAGCGTCTGCGGCATTCTGTAGTCCTGAGGAGCTAAACGCCTGCGAAGCGCTGCTCGCATTGTAGGCTTCCTTTGCCGGCCTTATGCCGTTGCCTCCCTCGCCCCCGATCCACAGCGGATGCGGTGCCGAAAGGGCAAGCAAGGCAGGAACATCGCCATACTTCACGGCACCCGGTACGAAGTTCGGATGGCGATAAGACTTCAAGTCGGCAAAGCGAAAGCCTTCGGTATCAATCGCGGCTTTGTCGATCTGCTTGCCCGCAATGGCTCGCGCGGCAGCAGCGATCGGGCCAGCACCGTTAACGCCGATCAAGTGGAGACGCTTCGGGGCGTGATCGTCGTTTCGGATGAAGGAGATGAGTGTGAGGATGTCGTGGACGCGGCGAACGAAGAGCGCATCGTTATAGGCGAAGGTGTAAGCTGCTGCCGTGCGAGGATTCTTCACAACGCGTTGCTGCTCGAGTGGCTGGTCACCAGGCAGGAACTCGCCTTGTTCGAACAGATCGGCGGCAACGACGGAAGCGCCTCCATCGAGCAGTCGTTGTACTTCGGCACGTGGTTGGCGATTGTCACCGAACATGCCGCGTTTGCCGTTGCCTTCGACCCAAATCACAACGTCCCCGTTCCACTTCGTATTGGTCGGGAACAGCGAGATGATTGGGAACTCTTCTTCTTGCGGCTGAAGTCGCAGGATGTCTTCAAAGTAGATGAAGCCGGCCTGTGTTTGCTTATCGACCTTTGTGCGTTGAATGTCTTCGTGATTCGGCACCTCGCGACCAATGATCGAGCGAAACGCTCCGCCGACAACTTCACGGAACTTGTCTAGCGAATCCGAATCGGTTGGCGTTAGCGCCGCGATCTGCTTGTCAGACTCAGTGGCCATGTACTTCGTGATGAAACGTTCGTACTTCGGTCCACCCGCCGGCTTCGGATGGTCTTTGTCCCACACCGTGTACTCTTCCTGTGTGAGCGGCTCCCAGTCTCCTTCGACGATCGGGTCGGGCAGGCCAAGGTTCATGTGCTTGTTGAACCAATCGTACATGGTGGCTCGCGACTGGTAGTTGTAGTTGTGGGGGAAGTGCAGCATCTCGCGGCAATAGACGTTGTCCTTCACGCCCAGCATCCCATACAGCTTCTGCAACTCCGGATACCCCTTCGTCATCATTTCCTTCGTCCAATCATTCACCGCCGTCATTGCCTGCGGCTTGGGAGCGAACAACGCCGCAAGCTCGACGTTGCCCGAATCGACTCGCAAGAGCGTGCAGTTCTCACACGTGCAACCACCTTGCATCGACGTTGAGACCATTCCGTTGGGGAAGGCCGCGATCGGACGTGGATCGATCGCACACAAAAGTATCGTCTGCGTTCCACCGCCACTTCCGCCCGTGACCGCCATCCGTTTGCCATCGACATCAGGTAGTTGTTCGAGGAAGTCAAGGCAACGGATCGAGTTCCAAGTCTGAATGCCCATGATGCTTTGAAGACGAAGCTCGGCTTGTGTGCTGTACAATCCCCAGCTCTCCGGGCTCTCGAATTCGGGCCGCTGCTTAGCGAAGCGATGAGCAAGCTGGTAGTCGATTTGCATGCTGTCGGCATAACCGAGCATGTCGAAAATGAACGACACACAACCCATCCGGGCCAATTGCGCACAACGTGCAAGCTTCGGAAAGCGTCCCGACTTCTCGAACTTCTCGGCGCCACTCGCGATGAGTGCCGCCATCTTGTCCGCGCCGTAGTCTTGCAGCCGACCGCCGTGTCCATGCGGGCAAAGCACTGCCGGCCGCCTCACGTTCGTCTTCCCATCATCCGGCCGGAACAAAAGCCCTGTGACGAAGTGATTCGGCATGCTCTCAAAGTAAACCTTCTCGACCGTGAATCCATCCCGCTGGACCTTGCCGTGAATGACCAGATTAAGCGGAGTCCGCTCCGGCGTCGGCCAAACGCCCGTCGCAATCTTCACTCGTCGTCGGAGTTCTTCCGCTCGGACTTCCCATTCTGTTGCGCTGCCGGGAACCTTGAACGGGAAGTAGCCATTCAGATCTTTCGGATCTTGCAAGCGTCGATCGTTCGGCTGTTGTCCCGATTCGTAGACGCGAAGATCGGAAGTCTGGGCGGAGACAGCCGCACAAGTCGTGACGAGTGTCACGCAGATTACACTGAGAATTCTTGTGGTCATGGTTGTTGGTCCTTTTCCAGTCAAAGTCGCGGTGCCGCTAGTGTAGCAACTCGAACAACCACTTGCCTCCAGAAATGCCGAGGCGAGACACGAACTGTGCCTTTCAGTTATTCACAATGGACGTTCTGTACGACGGCCTCGGAAAGCTTAGGTTTACGCACATTTCCCCCTAGTGCTTCGTCTCGACTTAGCTTTCGGGTAGGCCGTAGCGAAAGTCGCCAAGACTTTTGGCCAATACCAGGAAGACCCGAAGCTCTTGGCGAGCTTCGCTACGCGAAAACTGAGCTGCGACGGAATACTAGTCCCGAAGGAACGAAATGATGTAGCCGGGGGTGTAAACCCCCGGAAATGGTACAGCATGAACAAGCAGAGCCCTGGAGGGCAACGCCGTGAATGAGTTTTAGGCGGCATTTTGGAGATCCAGTTGTTTCAGGTGTTGATGATGCTTGGCGGTCGCTCGAGACACGTGGGGAGACCCACAAGAAGGCTTGTCCTTCTTGTCCGGGTGGTAACGCGCGGACTTCGAACCGCGCCGCTGGTAGTTGTCCACCAACGCTGCTTGCAACAGCGTCGTCAGATCGTCCACGTGCTCTGGACGGTTGTGCAGGTGGTTCAACGACACGCGAACCGCTCGCAACGACTTCGCGAAACTCAACGGTCGAGGCTGTTGCGGCTTGGCCTGCAGTTGCTCCTTCAAGGCGAACAGCTCGATCACCGCCATCCCGAAGATCGACCACTCCATCTCGACCAACGCACGTTCGCTGTTGCGGCTGCGCAGCTTGCGGCGCTCGAAGGTTTGTTTGAGTGCGCGGAATTCCAACTCCACTCCCCAACGCTGCTCGTAGAGCTTTTTGATTTCTTTCGGGCGCAGTTTCGAGTCGTCCAGGACGCTGGTCAGCAGATGGACTTGTTTGTGGCCGATGCGGCACTTGACCAGACGCAGCACCAGCGGTGGTTGCTTGTTGCTCATCGCGGCGTTGGGCCAACAGTAAACGATGCCCTTCTTTTGTTGTGTGTAGAAGCCGAGGCTCTCCAGCAGACGCACGTTGCCGCCGACACGCACCAAGAAGTCGTGTTTGTGGTCGAGGATCAACTTCCAGAACTCGTAACCGACGAAGCCCGCATCGCCGACAAACAGCGTGTTTTTCAGGAAATGGCCGCTGCGAATCAGGTCCTTCACATGTTGCCGTTCGCTGGAATTGGATGGTCCCAGCTTCCAACACCAGGGCATTCCCAAACCGATGTGCCACATCATGGTGATCCAGATTTGCGGCGTTTGCGGTTGCGATTTGGTCTGAGCCTTTTTGCGTCGCCGCCGACCTTTGGTTTTCTTCTTGCGGTACTTGGCCGTTTTTCCCTTGCCATAATTCTGGGCACAGAAAGCTTGCTCGTTGGAGACCGTTCGCGGCGTCGTGGCTCGCGAGCCATCCATCGCGATGGCCATCCACAGCCCGACTCGCAAATGGCGTCGTCCGATCTGCTGCATGAGTTCGTGCAAGCGGATTTGCAGCCGCGGCATGAACGCCGGCGTCCAAGTTTGCAGCGTTCCAGCCAGGCCTTGATAAGTGGTCAGTGCCGCCTTGCCAAGGAGTTTCACGGACTGGTCCCGCGCATCGTCGAAGGCCTCGGTGAGCTTGGAAGAATCGGACCAAATCCAGAGCAATGCCAAGACGACCAGTTCGGCGGCGAGCCAACTGGTATTGCCATGAAAGGCGAGGCGGTCGAAGATTCCAGGACTGAGCAGCCATTGTGTTGCATCACGAATTTGTTTGGTGTTGTGAGCCTGCTGGCGTTGCTTGCGTCGTTTGCGAGCCGCACGTTTTTTGGTAGCACTCTTTGCTTTTCTCACGGCCAGACTCCTTTCTGACTGAATCGTGTTCAGTTGTGAGACGAGGAGGAATCTGGCTTTCTTTCATGAACTCCGATCTATGCAAACCCCAGTTTTTCCAGCACAAAACTCCTTCACGGCGTTGCCCTTCGGGGCTCTGGTTGTGTTTCTAGCACACGTTCCTGGGGCTCACACCTCCGGCTACGGTATGTCGTCCCTCCGGGACTAGATTCGAGATTAGGAGCTTCAATGAGCACAGTTGCGAACATGGAAAAGGAAGCGGATGAATTCCGCTCGAGATACGCGGCCATTCGGGAAGAGATCGGTAAAGTCATTGTTGGGCACGACGACATTGTGCATGGTGTTTTGACGTGTCTGTTCGTCGGCGGACACTGCCTCCTGGAAGGCGTTCCTGGGTTGGGAAAAACGCTGTTGGTCCGGACGTTGTCGCAAGCACTCCACTTGGACTTCAAGCGGATTCAGTTTACGCCGGACCTTATGCCAGCGGACATTATCGGCACCAACATGGTGATGGAGACTCCCGACGGGCAGAAGGTATTCGAGTTTCAAAGAGGCCCGTTGTTCACCCAGATTTGTCTGGCGGATGAGATCAACCGCGCAACACCGAAGACGCAGTCAGCCCTCTTGGAAACAATGCAAGAAGGTACCGTCACGGTCGCGGGCCAGACATTTGTGCTGGACAAACCGTTCTTTGTCATGGCGACCCAGAACCCGATCGAGCAAGAAGGAACCTATCCGCTTCCAGAGGCACAGCTTGACCGCTTCTTCTTCAAGCTGGTCGTCGGTTACTCCACTCGCGAAGAGCTTTCGACGATCGTTGACCGCACAACTCGCGGTATCTCGGTCGAACCGGAAAACGTGATGGATGGCAGCGAGATTATTCGCTGGCAGCAGCTTATTCGACAGGTCATTCTGGCGAAGCATGTCCAGGATTATGTCGTCCGCTTGACACTGGCAACTCATCCGGATGGCCCACATGCTCTCCCACCTACCAATCAATACTTGCGTTGGGGCAGCAGTCCTCGCGGCGCGCAGACGCTGGTTCTCGCTGCCAAGGTCCGTGCGCTGCTGGAAGGCCGTTTCAATGTTAGCTTCGAGGACGTGCGTCGAGTGTATCTGCCAGCGCTGCGTCATCGAGTAATCTTGAATTTCGAAGCTCAAGCCGAAGGCATCGATACCGACTACGTTCTGCTTGAGATTCTCGAACAGCTACCCGAAAAGGCGGATCATACTCCGGTCGCCGCCGTCGTCGCCGACTAACGTAGCCCTCACGCTCCGCGTGATGAAAGCGGAAGTTGAAAGGGCGCCGCCACTACAACGCACTTAGCCATGAAAACCGTATTTGACGTATTGCTTTCCTCACGCGGAGCGTGAGGGCTACTTTGACATGAGCAGCATCCAATCATCAACGCCTCTTCTCAGCCCTCAGTTGCTCGCGCAACTGGAGCGGTTGGAGTTGGTCACTCGCAAGATATTCCGCGGCCGACTGAAGGGCGAACGTAAGAGCCGTCGCAAAGGTCAGAGCGTTGAATTCGCCGACTTCCGCAATTACGTGCCAGGCGATGACATCCGCTTCATCGATTGGAACCTCTACGCTCGGCTCGACAAGTTGTTCCTGAAGTTGTTCCTCGAAGAAGAGGATCTACACTTCTACGCGCTGATCGATGCCAGCACGTCGATGGAGTTTGGCGATCCGAGCAAGCTGCACTTTGCCAAACAACTGGCGGCGTCACTTGGCTTCGTTGCCCTTTGCCGCGCGGATCGCGTGCGAGTCGAAACTCTCGGCGCTTCGACGAAGGACCCGGGCCCAGTGCTGCGAGGAAGAGCAAGCTTGTGGCGGATGCTCGAGCATCTCGACAAAATCGAGGGGGGCGAGAACATCTCGCTCGCTCAAGGTGTGAAAGACTTCTGTTTGCGGAACACAGGTCAGGGCATCATCGTGCTGATCTCCGATTTGATGGACAAGGAAGGTTACGAAACCGCGCTGCGATACCTGCTGGCACAACAGATGGACGTCTACGTGATTCATGTGTTGTCGCCGGAGGAAATCGATCCCGACGTGACCGGCGACGTGAAACTTGTCGATTGCGAAGATTCAGATATCGCGGAGATCACCGTCAGTCGTCCGTTATTGACGAAGTACAAACGCACATTGGCCTCGTTCGTCGATGGTGCGAAGGAGTACTGCACGCGGCGAGGCATGTCGTATCTGATGACGAGCAGCGACACGCCCGTCGAGCAGCTCGTCAGCAACTATCTGCGGCAGCGGGGGCTCGTTCGATGAACCTGATCTGGACGATGCTCACGCCGCTGCAGTGGCTGCTTGTCGGGCTGATCCCGCCAGCCATCATTGCGCTCTACTTCCTCAAGCTGAAGCGGCATCCGGTCGAAGTTCCCAGCACGTATCTCTGGACTCGAACCATCGAGGATCTGCATGTCAACTCGATTTGGCAGAAGCTCCGACAAAGCTTGCTTTTGTTTCTGCAACTGCTGGTGCTGCTATTGGCGGTCCTCGCTTGTTTGCGGCCGGGATGGCAGGGCAGCATCGAGATTGGCGATCGCTCGATCTTCTTGATCGACACGTCGGCCAGTATGAGCGCGACGGACGTTGCGGGGTCGCGGCTCGACGCGGCGAAGAAGCGGGCGCTGTCGCTGATCGATCAACTGGAATCGAGTGACGTCGCGATGGTGATCAGTTTCTCGGACGTACCGCGAATCGAACAGCCTTTCACCAACAACCGCAGCTCGCTCCGGCAAGCTGTCAACAAAATCAAGCCAACGAACCGGAAGACCGATATCAGCGAAGCCCTTCGCCACGCGTCTGGCTTGGCGAATCCAGGGCGTACAAGCAAAGCCGGCACTGCGGACGTGCAAGTCGCGGACGCTTTGCCTGCGACGATGTACATCATCAGCGATGGAGGTGTCCCTGCCGTTCCCGACTTCGCGCCCGGTAACCTGTCAGCGAAGTATCTGAAGATCGGTTCGGCAGAATCGAAGAACGTCGCGATTGTTGCTTTCAGCACGGAACGGAATCCGGAGAAGCCCGGCCAGTTGCAAGCCTTTGCTCGCCTAGAGAACTCCGGTACGGAGGATGTAGATGTTGAAGTAGTTTTGTATCTGGATGACGCCTTGGCCGATGCCCGCGCCATCACCGTTCCAAGCGACGGAGTCGAGGGAGTTAACTTCGTGTTGAATGACGTCGAAAGCGCGATTCTCAAACTGGAGGTCGAGTACAAGGACCATCTCGCTTTAGACAACGTCGCCTATGCCGCGATAAATACACCGCGTCGCGCTCGCGTGCTGGTTGTTACGCCAGGGAACGACGCTCTGAAGTTTGCGATGACCACGTTGTCCGCGGCAAAAGTGGCCGACGTCACGTTCGTATCGCCCGATATCTTGGAAACAAAGGACCATCAGACGCTGGCTTTATCAGCAACCTATGATCTGATCGTTTACGATCGCTGCATTCCGAAGGAGATGCCGGAAGCGAATACATTGTTCATCGGCCGTGTGCCTCCGGTGGAGGGTTGGTCGGCGGAAGCGGCGGAGCCTTCGCCGCTGATCGTCGATATCGATCGTTTGCATCCCTTGATGCACTTGGTCGAACTTGGCTCGGTCTTGATTTATGAAACGACGCCGGTGAAGGGTCCGGAAGGAGCGAAGTCACTGATCGATGCCGATCACGGATCGCTGCTAATGATCGCACCGCGTGGCGGGTTCGAAGACGCTTTTCTCACGTTCGAACTCGTTGGGGAATACCCGGACGGAGATGTTAACGCAAAAACGAACTGGCCGCGACGAAAGAGTTTCCCCGTTTTCGTGATGAATACACTGAGGTATTTGGGCGGCGGACGAGGGCGTTTGGAAGTCGCAACGTCTCAACCAGGACTCCCCGTCAAGCTTCGAACGGAATTGCCGGTCGAACAGATCTCCGTCGAGTCGCCAGTTGGACGCCGCACCAAGATCGAGCGAGAAGGTCAGAATTCATTCGTCTATTCGCGGACCGATGAGCTTGGCGTCTATACCGTTCGAGAAGGGAGTGAGCGTGAGGCGGGGCAACACTTCGCAATCAACTTGTTCGATAGTCGCGAAAGCGACTTGGTCCCGCGCGAAGTCCTCGACATCCCTTACTACGACGAGGAAGCTCAAGTGGTGGGCGTCAGCGCAACAACCGAAGAGCCCTCCCGCAAAGAGCTCTGGAAGTGGCTTCTGATTGGCGGCTTAGTGGTACTGGTCTTTGAGTGGTACGTCTACAACCGCCGCGTTTATTTGTGAGCTGTCCGCTAGATCGCTGTAACATCCGATTATGACGACAGTTGTGGTGTCGAAGATCTTCGTATCGCGACGACTTCGGGCGAAACGCGTGCCCGACACCGGGGTTCCATTATCGGATAGCCGAAACGTGCTGTAGATCCGTTTCGTTACCTCGACGATAATAGGGTTATCGCTGCCGCATCTAAGGATCCAATCGATGTACCGCTTCGCCCAGCAAGCCGTTGCCCTGACTGTAGCTCTGTCGTTCGCTATCGGCTCGATCAGCCTGTTTGCGCAAGATCAAGGCGACCGTGGCGGTGGATTCCGCGGGGGACCTCCCGGCGGTGGCGACCGTGACAGCGGATTTCGTGGGGGACCTCCTGGCAGCGGTGGCGGCTTTCGCGGAGGGCCTCCTGGTGGAGGATTCTCGCCAGTGGACATGCTTCGTCGATTCGATGAGAACGGCAACGGCATGATCGACCCCAGCGAAGGACAGGGGCGTGCGAGCTTCTTCTTGCAGCGGTTAGCGAGTGAGATTCCGCAGCTTGATCTTTCCCGACCGATTCCGATCGATAAGCTTGCCAACGCGATGCAACGACTTCGCGAGCAACGCGAGTCTGGCGGAGACCCTCGCCGTGATGATCGCGGCGGTTCGTCGAGCCGCCGTGGCGGTTCATCAGCCAGCGCGACAATCGAACCACTTGTCCCCGGCTTTGGGCTTGACGAGGAGCTGGCGCTGCCGCCTGGGTTCGGTGCCGAAGGTGAACTCTTCACAGTCAAGGTAACGGAGGCCGACAAGCGGGAAGCGGACGAGCGGTTTCGGCGTTACGATTCCAATCGCGATGGCGTGCTCGATCGAGGCGAGATCTCGCGAGGTCGCTGGTCCGACGACCCGTACGCTTATGATCGCAACAATGACGGCAAGCTGACACCATCGGAGATGGCCGTTCGTTACGCACGACGCCGGATCGCACAAGAAGGATCTAGTTCTTCGTCTTCCTCGGCGGGCAGATCTTCGTCAAGTCGCTCGAGTAGCGGCTCGTCGTCCGGCAATCCGAGAATGGACGGCATAGTGAGGATGATTTTTGATCGCTACGACTCCAACAAGAACGGTGTGTTCGAGAAGGACGAATGGGGGAACTTCCGATCCCCGCCTGACGAGGCCGACAAAAACCGCGATCGCAAGATTACAAAAGAAGAGATTACGACTTGGATGGCCAGCCGCTTTGGCGGAGGCGGGCGCGGTGGTGATCGAGGTGGTGATCGAGGTGGCGATCGGGGCGACAGTGGACGCGGCGGCGGCAGCTTCTACTCTAGCCGCGATTCAGGTTCTTCTAGCGGATCAAAGACGTCCGAAAACTCTGATGGACCCAGATCGTATCGAGTGAAAACCGCGTCGGAGCGGCTGCCGGACGGACTTCCCGAGTGGTTCACTCGAAATGACGCGAACAGCGATGCACAAGTTGCGATGTCGGAATACACCACTTCTTGGTCGGCGGCCACAGTCAAGGACTTTGGTCAGTTCGACCTGAACAGCGACGGAGTGATCACCGCCGCGGAAGCAACTCGAGCGGTCAATAACGGTGCCGTTCGTGGCGCGTCCGTCTCGTCTTCGGCGACGGTCGCAACAAGCACTTCCGGCTCCTCATCAGCCGCCTCTACGACCAGCACGCCGACAAAGAAGCCGAGCAGCTTGGACGAGCGGTATTTGTCGTATTATCGCAAGATCATTGCGAAATACGATGCGAACGGCGACGGAGCGTTAGTGGCCGGCGAGTGGAAAGCGATGTCGAAAGATCCATCGAAGGCCGATGCCGACGGAGACGCCCGCGTCACCGTTGAAGAATTGACGGCTTGGTCGAGGAAGAAGTAACAGTTCTTCGCGGCGCGTCTCTCAGAGGCTGTGATTTTTCGATTTAGTGGGTAAGGGCGAGGCGTCCGTCGCCCTCCCCGTTGTCGCAATGGGGGCCTTTCCCCATATTTACCGCGATGCGCCTTTCTCGCACGGGCGACCCCAGTGGAATTGCCTCGACTTGAGGAGCAGCAACCGTTATCCCGAGGATGGTCTTGGCATCCAGGTTGTGACACCGAGTCGTCAACCTCGCCTACCTGCCGGGCAAACTGTACCACTACCGAAACTCCCAACTGATTGCTTGCAAGTCACTTCTCGGGGTATGCTGACGTTCTTCGCTCTCGCATGGACTGAAAACGATGATGAAGCCAGACCATTCGGCGCGACGCGCCTATTGGGCCGAGCAGATGCAGCTTGGCTACGATCTGATACAGGTCGTTCTCCCGTTCGAAGTTCGCGAGTGCGGCGAAGGTTTTGCGTCGATTCCCGAGGCGGCGGAAGCGGCCGGTGTCGAGATGCTGTTCTCCGACTCCAAGATCGCCGGCGAGCTGGATCGTGTGTTCTTTATGCGCGAGGGCCTGGTCAACGATGTGATTACCATCGGCCGCGAAATGAACGACCTTGGCTGGATTCTGAAAATCGAAGACGGCTACCGCTCGATGGAGATGCAGAGCCAATTGGTGCGTAAGCCCGACGTGTTCGACGCCATCCTTAAGAAGTGCATCTGGGAAAACGGGGACGAACTGCCGCCGGTCGAAATCGTCTTCCGTCGAGCGATTGTGCTGATCGCCAACATTCCCAAGACCGGCACGCATATGTCAGGATCGGCCATCGACATTTCCGTGTTTCGCCGCGACGACGGCAGCGAGGTGTGGCGAGGCAATCCCTACCTCGAAATGAGTGAGCGAACACCGATGCGGTCGCCGTTCATCGAAGCGGACGATCTACAGAACCGTCTGGACATCACCGCGATGCTGGAAGCGCACGGTCTCATCCACTTCCCCTACGAGTTCTGGCACTACAACAAGAACGACTCTATGGGGCACATCCTCAGCGGGCAACCCGCCCCCGCGCGCTACGGCCCCGTCCATTGGGATCCGCAGACGAACCAAGTCACACCCTACGACGACCCCCTCAGCCCACTCAATCCGATGGACGTGATCGAAAAAGAGATTGCAGCAGCGATGCAGCGCGCCGACCAGCCGTGATACGTAAGCGGTCGAGCACTCAGCGCCCCGCGATCAAGAAATGGCGAAACTACTCACTGAGCCAATTCACGTCCTCATCAGAGAGTAATACAATCCTCGCGCTGGCTTGACATGCTGTGACCATGCTTCCATGTTCCGCTCGGATGACTTTATCGCCACCGAAAAAACTATGAGAATCTCATTCTGCACTGTCTGCCTGTTGTGTCTTGCCTCGTCCCTTTCGACCTTGGCCGCTGATTCGAAACCGAACATCGTCTTCATACTCGCTGATGATCAGGGATTCGGCGACGTCTCGGCGTTGAATCCTCAATCGAAGATTCCGACACCGAATATCGATCGGATCGCGAAAGAGGGAATGATCTTTGAGGACGGGCATTCGTCTTCCTCCGTCTGCACTCCAACGCGGTATTCGGTGCTGACAGGTCGATATCACTGGCGAACGCATTTGCAGAGAGGTGTACTGGGTGGCTTCTCGCAACCGCTGATTTCGCCGGGACGACTGACAGTCGCATCGCTTCTGAAAGGAAACGGCTACCGCACTGCTTGTTTCGGGAAATGGCATCTCGGTTGGAACTGGCCGCTGAAAGACGGCGGGACGGCAGATGACAAAGGAGATTTCTCGGGCGGATTCAAGGCTGGCTGGCTGGTGGACTATACGGGCGAAATTCAGAACGGGCCCAACGATGTGGGGTTCGATTACTTCTTCGGAATCAGCGCGTCACTCGACATGCCGCCGTATGTCTTCGTGCGAAATCGTGTACCTACCGAACCGGCAACCGTTGAG
Organism: Planctomycetaceae bacterium; assembly: GCA_002726245.1. Taxonomy (GTDB): domain Bacteria; phylum Planctomycetota; class Planctomycetia; order Pirellulales; family Pirellulaceae; genus PBSM01. Next base: position 21,192 of record PBSM01000056.1, read on the forward strand.
AAAGCCTTTCATCGGAAGGGGCCGGCTGGCGAGAACTTCGAGGCCGTGGACGTGTTACCGACCATCACGAAGGAAACGGTGGCATTCATTAACGACAACGCCAAGTCAGATAAGCCGTTCTTTGTCTACTTCCCGTTGAACGCGCCACACACGCCGATCGTGCCGACGGGCCAGTGGGAAGGAAAGAGTGGAATCAACAAGTACGCCGACTTCACGATGCAGGTGGATTGGACCGTCGGCCAAGTACTGAGGGCGTTAGACGAGAATGGCATCGCGGAGAATACGCTGGTCATATTCACAACAGACAACGGTTGCTCACCAGCGGCGAATATTCCGCAATTAGAGAAGGCCGGGCATGACCACAACTTCATCTATCGGGGGCATAAAGCAGATATTTACGAGGGCGGTCATCGAGTACCGTTCTTAGCGAGGTGGCCTGAGAAGGTGAAGCCAGGATCACGCACGAACCAGTTGGTTGGGCAACTCGATCTTCTGGCGACAGCGGCAGAAATCGTCGGGGCAAGCGTACCCGAAGACCGCGGCGGGGATAGCATCTCCTTCCTGCCCGTGCTGCTTGGTCAGGCCACGGAGCCGATTCGGAAGTCGATCGTATCGCAATCGATTGGTGGGCAATTCGCGATTCGGGACGGAGATTGGAAGTTATGTCTTTGCCCAGGTTCAGGCGGATGGAGCAGTCCGCGCCCCGGCCGAGTGGACCTGTCGGAGTTGCCCGCGATGCAGTTGTTCAATCTGGCGGATGACCCAGGCGAACAGACCAATCTGCAGGCGGAGCACCCGCAGCGAGTCAAGAGAATGAAAGCGATGCTGAACGACGTCATCCGCAATGGGCGTTCAACACCAGGACCAGAGCTGGCAAACGATGTCGAGGTCGTGATGGTGAAGCCAGTGCCACAGCCGAAGAGGAAAGCTAAGAAAAGCTAGAGGGCATTTCAAAACCGTCTTGTAGGGACTGACCTTGCGATCCTCCTTTGAGGCTGAGCCTGCAAGCATCAGCGCTGGTAGATCGGCAGCAGTTGATAGGCAGGTGTGAGCGCGAGAATCGCGAGAGAAGTAGTGTACGTCGAGCTGTAATTGCGTTCGTGGCCGGTGCCGAGGGGCCAGGAGCCGTCGTCGGATTGCTCTTCGATCATGTTGCGGGCGATTTGGGGGTAGACTTGATCCCACGTGTCGCCGCCGACTTGCGCGATGGCTTGGCTGCTGTAGTAGGACGCTAGATAGAAGAACCCGTTCTGCCACGGTCGCGGGTAGTCGTGCGACCGGAACCATGCGGAGCCGGCTCGGATCATCTCGGTGTCATGACGGCCGCCGAGGATTAGCGTCAGCATCGCAGAGGCAGTGTTGGCCAGAGTGACGTTCCGCCTCTCGCCACCAGGAGCCTGCGCAGGGACATAACTGAAGACCTACTTCTCGCGCTGATCGGGCTCCTCGACGAAGCACCGTTCGACAAAGTCGAGTCCTTCGTCGAAGTACTTCTTGGGGACTTGAAACTCGGCATTGCGAGCCGATCGTAGGAACATGAGCGACCAACCGGTGATCGACATATCCGACGACGCGTTCGGACTGTCGGGATAGCCGTAACGCCAGCCGCCGTGAAAGGCCGGATGCGACTTCGCTCGCGATTGCACTTCGCGGTGATAGAGGAGAGCTTTCGCGAGTGCATCTTCGATTTCCCGAGATTGTGAGCCGCTCGTCATGCCGTAAACTTCGCCAAGCATTAGGCCCGCCATCGCATGGTTGTAGGACACCGTTTGCGAAGTGCTGGCGTGACCGCCGCCGGGCGTCAATGGAAGCAGGCAGAAATAGCCGCGTCGCTTCTGAGTCCTGACCACAAAGTCGATCGCTCTCGAAATCTGCTTGCCGTACCGCCCGTGGTCTGGGACGTGACCTCGCAACAAGAACGCCATGATCGCCAACGATGTCACCGCGGGTTGTGCAACGGGTTCGCTGGGGAATCGTCCAACCGTCTTCGAGGCTGATGCAGCCACGCTGGCGTTGTTTCGCTTCGATGAAGGTAACGGCGAGACTCTCGGCGATTCGTCAGGCAACAAGAACCACGGCGAGGTGCGTGGTGCAAAATGGGTGACCGGTGATGGTATTCGCCACCGAGCGGCGCTGGGACTCGCCGAGTTCGGCCGGTTTACCGTTCCCATGCTGACTGAGGCCCTCGCGCACGAGGACCCCGAAGTGCAACTCGAAGCGATCTCGGCACTTGGTATCGTAGGCCAGGATGCCGCTGCGGCGATACCTGCACTTAGAGAGTTGGCTGACGACGACGACAAGAGAGTCCAGGCGAGCGCGGCCCAAGCTATTAAGGCGATCGAAACGAGAGGCGTTCTGAAATCGATCCTGAATCTATTTCAATCATCCCGCTGACGTCTGCAGTGCCGTAACACATTCAGAAAAAGACGTGACCGCAATCACAGACTTTCCGCCGTACATGCGGCTCGCTTTTACACTTCGGACACTTCTTCTTAGTCCAGGTGGATGGTTTGGGCGCGCTGGCTTCGCGCTTTCGTTCCGCTTTGAGTTTCTCAGCGCGAGCTGCGTCGGCTTGATCAACCGCGCATTGCGGGTGGATGCCACCGTGCGAATACGTTCGCGTCCCGCATACCGGGCAGACTTTGCCACTCGGCTGGGAAATCCATGGAGTCGGTTTCTTTTCACTCATTCGGTGACACCTCTAGCCACGCGCAACCATCACGACCCAATCGCAGGAGCGTCCACGCTCACTCGACTCGTAACCGACAAGCACTTCGCACAGAACTACAGACGACGCACGGCGTCTGATACGACAACACGTGTGTAACGAAACAGACCCGGCTTCCGTCTCGTTCCTCGTAATGGCGTGGGCTAGTTACACCACGCGAGGACAACGGCAAGAAGAGAGATAAGGAACGAAAAGCAAAGGCCACACACACCTCAGCATACATCTTAGGCGGTAATCGATGGTGCGTCTACGGAAAACCACCGCGTCTTCCTCGATTGGATGTTGTTAGACTGTCAGGAATGCCTTCTCGACAGGTTGCACCGACGACGCTGTCTATACTTTGCGACGATCGACAACTTCGTTGGAGCAGCCGGCGATCAGCTTGTCACGAGGAATCGTCACTCATCGCCAGAAGAGCAAGCCTCGCCACAACAGACGACCGGACCTAGCACGGCCCAATCTGCGTCCAGTCAATGATGTGCCTGCACCGCTCACGAAGTCCCCTCTGCGCGAAGCCGCGATCGACGTAGAATAGGCGGCTTGTGGTTTGAGCGACTTCCCACGCAGGTCCGAGATGTCCGGCTATAACCTTACGCACCTCAAGCAGTTAGAAGCTGAGAGCATCCACATCATTCGTGAGGTTGCGGCGGAATTTCATAATCCGGTCATGTTGTATTCGATCGGGAAGGACTCATCCGTGATGGTGCGGTTGGCTCAGAAGGCGTTTTATCCGGCGAAACCGCCGTTCCCGCTGATGCATGTCGATACGACCTGGAAGTTCCGCGAGATGATCGAGTTCCGTGAGAAGTATGCAAGGAAAGAACTCGGGCTCGAAGTAATTGTCTACACCAATGAAGAAGGCGGAGCACACAACATCCATCCGCTGGATGATAGCGAGAAGCATACCGAGTTGATGAAGACGGACGCGCTAAAGCAGGCTCTCGACAAGTACGGTTTTGACGCGGCGTTCGGTGGTGCTCGCCGCGACGAAGAGAAATCGCGAGCCAAGGAACGCGTCTTCTCGTTCCGCGACAAAGCACATCGCTGGGATCCAAAGAATCAACGCCCCGAGCTTTGGAATACCTACAACGCCCGCGTGAACAAAGGCGAGAGCATTCGCGTCTTTCCGCTCTCGAATTGGACGGAGCTAGACGTCTGGCAATACATTCATCTCGAAAAGATCCCGATCGTGCCTCTTTACTATGCGAAGGAACGTCCTGTCGTGCAACGTGGCGGTACCATGATCCTGGTCGATGATGATCGCATGGTCTTGGAGCCGGGTGAAGAACCTGAGATGCGGCAGGTGCGTTTCCGCACTTTGGGATGCTATCCGCTGTCGGGTGCAGTCGATTCGGAAGCGACCACATTGCCGAAGATCATACAGGAGATGCTGCTTTGCACGACGTCCGAACGGCAAGGCCGGTTGATCGATCAAGATGAAGGCGGTGCGGGTATGGAAGAAAAGAAAAAGCGAGGCTATTTTTGATTGCGGATTTCAGATTGTAGATTGTGGATTGGAGAGCGCCCGTGACGCCTGACGATTTGAAAGCCAGAACGAAGCAGTGTGCTTTGCGCGTGATCAAAGTTGTCCAGAGTTTGGGTACGGACGTTGCATCACGGAGGATTGGAGATCAACTCTTGCGATCTGCAACTTCCGTAGGTGCAAACTATCGTGCGGCATGCCGTGCGCGGTCGCCTGCTGAATTCCGGGCGAAGCTTGGCATCGTCGAAGAAGAAGCCGACGAATCAATCTATTGGATGGAACTGCTCGTCGAGACAAGTTTAGTCAAAGGCGCGTTGCTGCAGCCATTAATCGACGAAGGCAACGAGATCCTTTCAATCATCGTTGCCTCCCTGGACACTTCGTCCAAGAGACCCACGAAGAAGGCATCACCACACACTGCAAAGTAGTCAATCCGCAGTCTGCAATCCGAAATCTGCAATCAACACATGTCGCACCAGTCTGATCTTATCGCTACCGACATCGACGCGTACCTTGCTCAGCACGAGCAGAAGGAGTTGTTGCGATTCTTGACCTGCGGAAGTGTTGATGACGGAAAGAGCACGCTTATCGGGCGATTGTTCTACGACGCGAAGCTGATTTACGAAGATACGCTCAAGTCGCTTGAAGAGGACTCGGTAACTCACGGCACAACTGGTGGTGGCTTTGACCCGGCACTGTTCACAGATGGCCTGAAGGCGGAACGCGAGCAAGGTATCACGATCGACGTGGCCTATCGCTACTTCTCGACTGCCAATCGCAAGTTCATCATCGCCGATTGCCCTGGCCACGAGCAGTACACTCGCAACATGGCAACGGGCGCGTCAACTTGTGATTTGGCAGTGATCCTCATTGATGCTCGTCACGGCGTCGTCACGCAGACGAAACGACACAGCTTCATCGTGTCGTTGCTCGGCATCAAGCACGTGATGGTCGCTGTGAACAAGATGGATTTGATCGACTTTAGCCAGGATGTGTACGAGCAGATTCGCAGCGACTATCAGGACTTCGCTGGAAAGCTGGATCTGCCCGACCTGCACTTCATTCCGATTTCCGCGCTGCTCGGTGACAACATCGTCGATCAGAGTGAGCACATGCCGTGGTATCGGGGCACCACCTTGATGAACTTCCTCGATACGATCTACATCGGGTCGGATCGAAACTTCAAGGACTTTCGTTTTCCGGTTCAATACGTCAATCGTCCGCACCTCGATTTCCGAGGCTTCTGCGGGACGATTGCGTCAGGCGTCGTTCGCAAGGGCGACGAAGTGATGGCGTTGCCGTCGCGTAGGCGAAGCCGTGTGAAATCGATTGTGACGTTCGACGGCGAACTGGAGGAAGCCGTCACGCCGCAGTCGGTCACGGTGACATTGGACAACGAGATCGACGTTAGCCGTGGCGACATGATCGTTCGTCCTGGCAACATGCCGCGTTTGGAACAGAGATTCGAAGCGACTGTCGTGTGGATGCACGAAGAACAGTTGGTCCCCGGCAAAACATACATCTTCAAGCACGCGGCGAAGAACGCCACCGGTACGATCTCGACGATGCGATATCAGATCGATGTCAACAGTTTGCATCGAAAGGACGCACCGACTCTGAAGTTGAATGAGATCGGCCGTTGTTCTGTCTCGCTGAACGAACCGATCTCTTACGACGGGTATCGCCGCAATCGCGCGACTGGCGCATTCATTATTGTCGATCGGATTAGCAATGCGACGGTGGCAGCCGGAATGATTCTAGAACTTGCCACGAGTGATCAGCGCCGCGATCACTGGGATGATGAACCGCGTGCTGGTGAACTCCACGAGGAGCTAAGCGCTGTTACATCACAAGAGCGCGAAGCACGCTTCGGTCAAAAACCAGTGACGATCCTGCTGACCGGTTTGACTGGCGCGGGTAAGACAACCATTGCTTATGCACTGGAAAGGCGTTTGTTTGATCTCGGACGAGCGGCGACTGTGCTCGACGGACAGAACATGCGCCGCGGGATCAGTCGCGATCTCGGCTTCTCGGCCGACGAACGGTCCGAGAACTTACGGCGTAGCGCCGAGGTTGCCAAGCTGATCAACGACGCGGGACTGATTTGCATTGCTGCGTTTGTCGCACCGAGCGAAGAGGTTCGGCAAAGGGCGGCCGAAGTCGTCGGCGATGATCGGTTCATCGTTGTTCACCTGTCAGCCCCAGTCGAAATCTGTCGAGAACGCGACACCGACGGCCACTACCCGCTGGCCGATTCTGGCGAGATCGCGAACTTCCCGGGCGTTTCGGCTCCGTACGACGAGCCTGCATCGCCCGACCTCGTTGTGCCGACGCATGAGCAATCGGTCAACAACAGCGTGGACGCGATCCTCAAGCTGCTTGAAGACCGATCGGTCGTCTCTTAGCTAGACTCGTTTAATTTAACCGCAAGCCGGAGGCGTGCGCTTCATAAAGCTCCGCCAAGCGCACGCCCCCGGCTTGCGGTTAAACGACTCAGACACTGCGACTCAGACACTGCGACTCAGACACTGCGACTCAGACACTGCGACTCAGACACTGCGACTCAGACACTGCGA
>PBSM01000057.1 GCA_002726245.1 Planctomycetaceae bacterium
ACGAATGGGAAACCGGAATGAAATACCTCACCTTCCACAAGTAGAAACCCCGAAACCGATCTACTCGAATTTACAGAATGAGTGTTGCTTTATCGGAAGTTCAAAGTCGAAGTCGAAATCGAGCAAGTCGAAGCAACCTTTGCGCGGTGGCAGCCTGCAAGCTAATCTAACACCACAACAACAAGCGTTGCTTGCTCGGAAGGCGAATGATTGCCTACAGGTCTTGGCGTTCATGAAGAACGGCAACATCATCCCGACCGAGTTCCCAGCGTTTCCCATTAAGAAGATTCCCCAGTACCGTAAGACAGCAACACAATTGCTGAACGTCATGGGACCAGCCGGCACCCAAGCGGTAGTCGGGCAACTGCGCAACCATCTGATGAGTGGCTTCCCCAAGCAATCCGATGTTGCCTGCCATCTCGGTTACGTGGATGGTTTGCTCGAAGTTCTGGCCAACTCTGCGGCCTCCGGACGACTGTCACCGCGAGATTTGGACAGTCTCGAACAAGCGATGCAAGGGGCTAAGCCACGTGAAGTCGAAGTCCTTTCGAGACGGATCAACGAAACGATTTCCAAGAACTTGGACATTCAGTCTCTCTTGGACTGGGCCGATAAGACCAAGGATAGCAAACGCAAGACGCAAATACTCTCCAAGTTGCGGACCAAGCTGGCGAATGCGACCCCCACTGAACTCGAACAAGCTTTGCTTAGTCCGGACGTTCAATCCAACACCAAGGCTCTAATCGTCAATCACTTGCGGAAGTTCTTGCCCGATCAAAGTGTGCCAGGCCTGTTGAACCTGATGTCGGTAGATCATGCAGGTATTCAGAAGTCGGCCGAAACAGAGCTTCGCAAGCGACAACCGAAATACGACGAGGTAAGGGGTGATATTACGAGACTGGGAGAGTTCTCGTCGTCCGGCAACGAGCGAGTTGCGGCCTACGCCGACTGGCATATTGCGAACGCCTTTAAACAGGCGCCGATTTCACATTGTTTGTACTGGCTTGGCCAGGAGGATCCCAAGCTGATCTCTGTTATTTGGAAGCAGGTCGATCAGCGGATCCGGTCGGCCAATGACGATCGCAAGGCAGCCTACGCGAAGACGGCGGTTACGGCTTTGCAGCTGAAAGACATTTCGCAAGAGTCGCAAGACGCCTGCTTGGAGTTTCTCGGACGATTGAAGTACCGCTCGGCGGTGAAGCCTTTGGTGGATCAACTACCGCAAATGAAGCGGGAGTTGTGGCCTAAGGTTGGAGAAACCTTGAAGCAGATCACAGACGCTGATCATGGACCCAAGCCCGGAGCTCGCGGCGCGGACGTCGCCGTGGCCGGCAAGCGGTGGCGCGAATGGCTCCGCCACGGCGAGTAGATTCGACAACTCTAGGAAGTTTGGCTTGTATTGTGGAACACTCGTCATCTCAAACGCCGGTCTCTTCCGCTTCTGGCTTTGATCCTTATCAGCAATGGCTCGGGCTGAGCACGGGTCACACGGCGAATCACTACGAGTTGCTTGGGGTTGTTGAGTTCACCGACGCAGCCGGCGTGATAGCAACAGGCTTTGAGACTCGATTTCAGCAGATTCGTCGTTACGAAGTGGGTTTACGAAGCGACGAGGCTCTCAAGATCTTGCAGCATCTTTCCGTGGCCTATGCCATCCTGAGCGATCCGCAACAGAAACGAGATTACGACGATTTGTTGCGAACTGAAACAGGCCGTGACACGGATGTATCGAGCGTCGGTGAAACGTTGAGGATCGAGTCTGCAACCGTTGCGGAGGACCCTTCAAAGAAGCCCGCGGCTCCGCGGGACAGTGCCGTCGCTCCGCGGCCCGCGCGGCCGTCTCCGCCACCGCCTCTTCCACGAAAGGTCGCGCCAGTTCCTGAAGAAAGCTGGGCGGAGCCGGATGACGAGGATGATTCACCCTCATCGAAACGAGCCGACGTGTCTCGGCATCTCTATGTCGGTTTCCTTTCGTTGCTGGCGGCGCTGCTTTCGCCTTTGCCATCGCCGGTGTGCTGGCGACGGTTGCCTTACTAGGCGTCGCTATCGGACGGTTTTCCATCGTTGCGTGGACGCTGGCCCGGTGGGCTCTTAAGCACGCTTCCGCGATCACGTTCCGCCTACTGATGGCGATGCCGGCGTTTGTGGATCGCGCGCTCCGTTCGCTCGCTGGCGATGACAACCGAATCGTCCATAACTTCCTGCGAGTCATGTGCGTCGCAGGCACTTTGACACTTCTGGGGTGGAAATCTTCGCGGCTTGGCTACTCATCGCGCTATAGCGCGGACCTACTCCTGGCTATGCAGCCACTCACGCCACTTCCGCGCAAAAAAAGGCGGACTCCAGGTCCGCCTTTTCAGCGCAACACGATGGATTCTTCAGTCTTCCTGTTCGTCTGACACTTCCGCTGGGACAACTTCAGCAGCCGTTTGCGAGGCGTTCGGCGTGCCGACGCGCTCGTAGCCCAAGGCACGCAAGACCTCAAGAATCTCGCTACAAGTCGGGAACATGCGGCCATTAGCACGTTTATAAGCGTCCATCGCTTGCATGAACTCGATTTCTTCACCCGAGTAGTCCCGTTCACAGGTCGTCGGATCGATTTGCCGTCGACGCTGGACTTTGGTGCGCCGTTCTCCACCGCGGCGATCTTCCGGCACCTCGACGCTCTTCTTTCGACGATCTTCGGCTTCGCGTCGATCCGTTTTATTCCGACGATCTAGTGTTACTTCAGTCTTCTTGGTCTTCGCCACAACAATTCCTCCAAAGCGCGAGCCTGTGGATCGATCCATCCTTAGCTACAACGGTCGAGCAATCCGGCTCAGATACAGGATCGGTACGTTGCCATGTCAAAGTACAACGCTTAGCAAAAATGTGAGGTTGTGATAAACCTTGCGGAATGCTCGGATATTAGCGTTTGCGGGAGAGCACCGATTACGCGGTTTATCCGGCACCCGAACGAGCTAGATGATCGGGCTTGCAGCATCTGAGCGCAGAGATCTCGCCTGCGGGTGGGTAGGCTCCGCAGAGCCCTGCCCTGGAAGAGTGCGGCGCAAAGTATCAAATGCGAAGTGAAACGTAATTGCCAATGGACGAATGCTCTTCCCGGCTACTCGATCGACGGACTCGAAACCTTCCAACGGCCTCAGCGAGACTTGGTCGAGCAGTTGCCGGATGAGCAGCCGGAACTCTTCTGTCTCTCCGGCAGTCATGGTGGGCTTGGGTAGAGGCGGCTGCGGTACGGTGGCGATCGCTAGAACTTTCGCACTCGGACGAGCCGTGGCCGTATCTGCGCGAGGTCCGCGAGCAAAAGGAAGAACCGCCACGAAAAGGGCTACTGCAATAGCGAGGGCAAAGACGAGCCGCCTTCGCCTCGTTCGCCTGGCACTGTCCGATGCCAATCGATCGAGCACTTGGTGGCCGATGTGTGATGAGCAGGGCGGTTCTGCTTGCACCCGCAGACCATCGAGCAGCAACCTCTGGCCATAGACGACGTGACGACAAGCCTCGCAGCGCTCGGCATGATCGACCAGCCGGTCGTCCGATTCCGGATCGATTCGACGATCGAGAGCATCCTGCAGTCGTATCTCAAACTCGGCGCATTGCATAACTTGATTCCTGGACGACCTCGCGTTCCTGGAGAAACCGAATCAACTCTCCCCGGGCCCGATGAATCCACGTTTTCACGGTTCCCAGGGGCCGGCTCATCGCCTCCGCGATCTGTTCGTAAGTCAGTTCATGTTGATGGAACAAAACAAATGCCTGCCGGTGGTCGGGCCGAAGCCGTTGCAAACCAAGTTGAACTTCTTCCGTCAACTCCTTGGCAGCCTGCTCGTCGGGACGAGCATCTGGTAGAGGTTCGACGATCGTGTAGCTTGCCGGGCGACGACGTCGCTTTGCCAACGCTGTTCTGCATCGGTTGCCGGCAATCGCAAATAGCCACGGTTCAAAGTCACGATTCGAATCCCACTTGGCGAGGTTCTTCAGAACTCGCACGAAAGTCTCCTGGACGGCATCCTCCGCATCTTCTCGATTGCTCAGCATCCGGTAACACAAGCCATACACCCGCCCGCGGAATCGGTCTACCAGCGCAAGCATGGCCGCGTGATCGTCTTCGAGGCAACACTTCACCAGTATTCGCAAGTCTTCCACGAGCCCGATTTCTCCGGCTTATACGACATTACCCAGTGCGAAAAGAATGTGTTTCGCGCTTCCGGGCGGATTCTATCAGTATTCTAGTCAGTCGTCGCCATCTTGGCGTTTGTTTCAAGAAAACACGACTGCTGGGCTTCTGTGAAGTTCGGAAGCAGCCACGAAAAAAGCCCGTCAGCGACGGGCTTCGTTGGTGGATCGTTGGAGTACGTGCTCACCGGTTGTTGAAGAACTTCTTTAACATATCAGCCGCCGCATCTTGCGAACTCGCGGCCACCGGTTTAACAGACTCAGGTAGCTTGCCTGGCTCTTGTTTTTTCGGGACCTTGAAGGCCTTGGATTCGGAATCTTCCGCTGGGAGGTCGATCCCATCAACGCTGTCCAGCGTTTGCTTTGCCTCCTCCAACGCAATGCGGTCTGTCTCGTCAAGCTTAAACTGCCGCGTCGATGGGTCGGCGATGTCCGGCTTCTTCTCTGTGGTGTCAGCCTCCTCAAGCCACTCGTTGACGTCAAAGTCGAGCGAGCCGCTCGCTTCGGCTGAGTCACTCCCTGCGGCGACAGGCTCCGGCACCCGCTTCCGATCTTTGATCACCACTTCAAACTCCAGCCGGCCGAGTTGCAGGTGATCGCCGGAATCGAGAGGCATGTCGGAAGAGATTCGCTCGCCGTTGAGGTACGTGCCATTGCGGCTGTTCAAGTCACGTAGCATCACTTCATCGTCATCCTCATTGATGAGGATCGCGCAATGGTTGCGGCTGATGGCTTCGCTCTTCGGACGCATGTGGCAATCGTCCGCTCGTCCGATCAAGAACCGTTTCACCGGTACGGCAATCTCTTTGCCCTCGTTCTTACCCAGCAACACCTTTAATTTCACTCGCATGAGCAGCTTCCCTTTGGTCCGGCCGAGAAGAGTTCCGGATATAGAGTTTGCCTTGTTCAGTGAATGCGAACGGAAGAGAAATCCCTCTTTGATTCATTCGCCCAGCAAAGCCCTCGTCTTCACCAAGCAAGACTGAGAATACTGAAAACAGTCTCGAAGGTCAAATTTACCATGTCTTTGGGGGGGCACTAACGACGATCAGTCCATCCGAGGTTGGTGAAGCGTTCGCGCTCGATCTCAGCGGCAGCAGCGGCTTCGGCCGGCCGGAGTTGCGAATCGACAAGCCGAAACTCAAAGTCCGCCGCTACTTGCTGGGCGAAAGCGCCTGCAACTTCTTTGCAGGCGATCGTTTCTCGGGAGAGGTCATTAACGCCCAGAAGCATCTCGGCGTGCGGTGACTTCGCAAGCAGGATGCTGCCGTGCTGTAGGATCGCGCGCCGGTGTCGTCGCTGGGCGCTGCCGGCGATTTTGTGATGATCGATCAGGACATCGAGTTCGCTGCGCCGCGCGAAACACTGGAACGGCTCTGGTGATTTCGAAACGGCCTTATCGCACAATCTTACGTCGAGAGCGAACATGCTTCTGAGCACGGCGATCAGGGCGTTATGCACCCGTCTCACGAAACTCTGCGACTCATCTGAAAAGCGATCTTCAATCGGGTGAACCAAGCTGTACGTCAGCTCCTGGTCGTGGACGATAGCGCCGCCGCCCGTGCTCCGGCGAACGACGGGCAGCCCGCGAGTCGGCGCGTGTGACGCTCGCTCGTCCGACAGTTGGAAGTAGCCCAACGAGAGAGTAGGTTCGAACCACTGATAAAGCCGTAGTACGATTTGCCCCGTGTCCTGCGACGCACGCAGGAGAGCTTCATCGACCGCCATGTTCCACGAGCCACGAGCTGGCTCGTCGATGATTAAGCGGGCGTCCATTTCATCACCGGCCGACGAGCTGCTTGGACTTCATCGGGCCGGCTAATGGTCGTCGTGTGCGGAGCTTCGTGCAAAAGGTCGGCAGGTTCGTCCGTCACGCGAAAGAGCACTTCCGCAAAGGCGTCGAGCATCTCTTTGCTTTCCGACTCCGTCGGCTCCACCATCATCGATTCGGCAACCGTGAGGGGGAAGTAGACGGTGGGTGCGTGAAATCCGTAGTCGAGCAGACGCTTCGCGATGTCCATCGCCGAGATGCCCTTCACTTTTTTGACATCACTCGCGCTCGCAACAAACTCGTGCATGCAGCGGTCGCCATGCGGGACTGGCAAAATATGCTTGACCTTGCTGAGTAGATAATTGGCGTTGAGCACGGCGTTTTCCGACACACGTTTCAAGCCATCTGGTCCGTGCGTGCAAATGTAACAATACGCGCGAACGAGCACGCCGACATTGCCGAAGAAGCTTCGAACGCGGCCAATCGTTTTGGAACGATCACAGTCCAGCGAGTACTTACCATCTCGTTTGGCAACGACCGGCACAGGTAGATAACCGCCGAGCTTCTCCGTCACGCAAATCGGCCCAGCTCCCGGACCACCGCCACCATGCGGCCCGCTGAATGTCTTGTGCGGGTTGAAATGCATCATGTCCGCGCCGAAGTCGCCGGGACGAGCGACTCCCAAGATCGCATTCATGTTGGCTCCGTCCAGGTAAATGAGCCCACCCTGTTTGCGTACGAGATCGGCGATCTCTGCCACCTGGTCATCAAAGATGCCGAGCGTGCTCGGGTTCGTGATCATAAAAACGCCGACCTGATCGTCAAGCTTGGGTCGCAAGTCATCAAGATCGACAAGTCCCTCGGCGTTGCTCTTAACGGTGACCGCCTCGAAGCCTGCCATACGCGCACTAGCCGGATTCGTACCGTGTGCGCTATCAGGCGTGAGCACTTTGGTTCGCTTCTCACCGAGATCGTTGAAGTAGGCTGCGGCCATCATCAGAGCCGTCAACTCGCCATGAGCACCCGCCGCCGGCTGAAGTGATACCGCGGGCAAGCCAGAGATCTCGGCAAGAAACTCCTGCAGGTCATAGAGCAGTTGCAGCAGTCCTTGGACGCTCTCTTCGGGCTGATACGGATGAAGATGGGCGATTCCAGGTAGCCCCGCTAGTCGCTCATTGCGTTTCGGATTGTGCTTCATTGTGCACGAGCCGAGCGGATAGAAGTGCGTATCCACCGACATGTTCAGCGTAGACAGATTCGTAAAGTGTCGGACGACATCCGGCTCGGCGACTTCGGAAAGCGGAGGCGCTTCGTCGGCGATGGCTGCTGCCGGCAACATGGTACTGACTTCACGCTCAGGAACGTCACTAGCAGGGAGACGCGAGGCGCGCCGGCCAGATTTGGATAGCTCGAACAGCAACTGAGTCGCACGCGGGTTGCGCATCGTTGGTGCCTTCTAGACTGAAACGGTTGAGTTGATCGATGCACGGGACAAACTGTTCGCAAGACTGTCGATCTCCTGCTTAGTTCTTTTCTCGGTGACGGTCACGAGGAAGCAATCGGCAAGCTCCGGATACCACTTGCCGAGCGGAATGCCAGCGAAGATGCCTGATTCCGCCGCATCGGCCAGCATCGATTCCACCTCGCCACTGCGATCGCGGATCGCAAATTCCTTAAACGTCGGTTGCGAGAATGCCAGCTCGAAACGATCGTCAGCAACAATCTGACCGATGGCGTAATGAGACTTCTGCAAGCAAAGTTCCGCTGTTTCACGCAAGCCCTGCGGACCGAGCGCCGCGAGATAGATCGCGGCACGAAGCGCGAACAATCCCTGGTTCGTGCAGATGTTGCTGGTCGCTTTCTCTCGTCGAATGTGTTGCTCGCGCGTCTGAAGCGTCAGCACCCAGCAGCGCTTGTTGCGTCGGTCAACGGTTTGCCCGGCGATGCGCCCCGGCATTCGCCGCACAAACTGTTCCCGGCAGGCCATGATTCCAAGGTAGGGACCGCCGTATTGCATCGGAGTCCCGAGCGACTGTCCTTCGGCAATCACAACATCCGCGCCGAGGTCTCCCGGACGCTTCAGCAAACCTAGACTGATCGGATCGACAGCGACGACGAGCAGCGCACCTTTGGCATGTGCGATGGTCGCGGCCGCCTCGACATCCTCCAAGCAACCAAAAAAGTTCGGGTGCTGAATGAGAACGCAAGCCGTCTCGCCGTCAACAGCCTGTTCGAGCTCGCTGGCGTCAAACACACCGTCGGGAGAACCGACCGTCGTGAGTTCGGCATCGAGGTGCGTGAAGTAGGTCTCGATGATCGCTCGATACTCCGGATGCACGCTCGACGCCGGGACGACTTTCGATCGCTTTGTCGCGCTCATGGCAAGCAGCACCGCTTCGGTCGCGGCACTGCCGCCGTCGTACAAACTCGCGTTCGACACGTCCATTCCGGTGAGCTGGCAGATCATCGTCTGGTACTCGAACATGACCTGCAAATTGCCCTGGCTCACCTCCGGCTGATATGGCGTGTAGGAGGTATAGAACTCGCCGCGAGAAGCAATCGCATCGACCACGGCTGGCACGAAGTGGTCATAGCTTCCACCACCGAGAAAACAGACCTTCTGATCGGCGTGTTGATTCTTTGCCGCCAGCATTTGCATATGCTGCGTGAGCTCTAGCTCACCAAGAGCAGGCGGCAGGTCGAGCAGCCGCGACAAGCGAAGGTCATCCGGAATGCAGTCGAACAGTTCTTCAACCGAACCCGCACCGATTGCGTCGAGCATCGCCTGCTGGTCTTTGGGTGTGTTGAATGTGTAGGGCATAGGGGGAAGAGTTTTCAGTTTTCAGTTTTCAGTGTTCAGTTATCAACTCTTAGCTGTCCGAGTGCCTCAACCTTCCTCGGCGCATTGCTTCTGATACGCGGGATGATCGAGTAGCTTCGCGAGAGAGCTGTCGTCGGTTACTCGCAACTTGATGATCCAACCGACTTCGTAAGGATCTTCTCCCAACGTCTCTAGCTTGTCAGCCAAGTCGGAGTTCACCGCAATGATCTCGCCACCAACGGGGCTGTAAAGTGGACTGACTGCTTTGACGGATTCGACTTCGCCAAACTCACCTCCCGCTGCGACTTGCTTGCCAACCTCGGGCAGTTCCATGTAGACCAAGTCGGTCAACTGTTCGACAGCGAACGCGGAGATGCCGACCGTCGCAGTCTTCGCACCGCCTTCCTCCGTTATGTGGACCCATTCGTGCGTTTCGGCGTATAGCAGTTCTTCTGGATTCACTTCCGTTCCTTTCGTACTCGTGGCTGTGGCATCTTGCCGAAGCACTGGGGCTCGAAGCTCCAGCCACATAGCTGCGGCCACGGAGTTTAGTTTGCAGGCCTACTGTAAAACGGCAACTTCACAACTCGCGCCGGCTCGGGACGACCGCGGATATCGACAGCCACTTCCGTTCCGACCGCTGCGACATCACGTCGAAGATACGCCATCGCGATCGGTCGCTCAAGGGTCGGGGAAAATGTACCGCTGGTAACGGTCCCGACGATCTCGTCCCGCAAGACGACTGGGTAGTTCTCCCGCGGAACGCGTTTACCATCCAGTTGTAACCCAACCCGCTCTCTCAGATCCTCGTTGGTCTTCTGGTTGGCCAAGGCTGCACTTCCGACAAACGCGCGATCCTTGAGTTGTACCGCGAACCCCAGCCCGGCTTCGTACGGGTTGATCGCTTCTGACAGCTCATGCCCGTAGAGGGGCATCCCTGCCTCAAGTCGCAGCGTGTCGCGGGCACCGAGTCCAACGGGCTGCAAGCCGCACGATTCGCCAGCCGACAGCAACCGATTCGCGATCGAGACGGCTGTGTCCGCCGGGACGATCAACTCGCAACCATCTTCGCCCGTGTAGCCCGTCCGGCTGACGATAGCTGACTGTCCACCGATCTCGCTGACGGCGGCGGTGTAGTACTTCATCGGTTCGATGGAAAGGCCAAGAGCTTCTTCGACCGTTGCCAACGCGTTGGGGCCTTGCACGGCAAGCATCGCCGCTTCACGGGTTTCATCTCTGAAGCCAATCTCTTCGTCGTCGCGCCGCTGCGCGTCGATCCACGATACGATTTTCTCCCGGTTGCTGGCGTTGACGACCAGCAGATAGAAGCTCTCTCCGCCCGCACTGCGCATGTGATAGACGAGCACATCATCCAGAATGCCACCCTTTTCGTTGGTCATCAGCGAGTAACGCACAAGCGACGGCGCGAGCCCAACAACGCGGCGAGTGAGCAGGCGATCCAGAAACGCTTCTGCATCTGAACCATCAAACCGCAACCGCCCCATGTGTGAAATGTCGAGGAGCCCAGCCGCAATCCGTGTCGCGCGATGCTCTTCGACAATCGAACCGTATTGAACCGGCATCGCCCAACCCGCGAAATCGACAACGCGCGCGTTCCGCTCAACATGCCATTCATAAAGAGGAGTCTTGGCGAGAGCTACATCCATGACCGGCTCCGATACGCGAAAACTTCCCAGAGGCTGGGAACTCGCCAAATTGTATCGGAACGCAACGGATGTGGTAGCGGGGAGCAATCAGCCGCGGTTGGTCAGCGGCAGAACGCGCCGGGACGCCATCAGAGGTAAGACGCACATGCACGATATGCTAAGGTTAGCGGTGTCAGCCAACGGCGCTGTTGCAGCGTGGAGCGGTATAACGGCGCTGAGGCCTCGCCTGCCCCGTGGATGCTGACGCGAACTGCGTGCTGTAGCCGTCAGCCGGTGGTGCGACTGGAGTTCCTGGATTGGCATATTGCGATGGGGCGGCGACCGGAGCCGGCGTCCTTTGGGAAGCCAAGCCAAAGGGAGTCGCGGAACCCGTTGTCGCGCAACCGCTCCAACAAACGGACAGGAGGGCAAAGCCCAGCGTGAGGGCACGGAGCGCGTGCCTCTGGAACAAACGTCGAATCGTCATCACCGACATCTCCGGGAGGAAAGTGCTTTCAGACTGTCGGTGTAATCGGCAGCTTGGCTTGAGCGAATCCGTGAGATACGCCACATTGGCCCAAGAACGGCATGGATCACCGTTTTTCCACGTGTCCTGCAGCGATTTATCGTTTCCTGCGCTGCCCCTTTGCCTTGCCCGGCTTCTTCTTACCGCCGCTCTTCTTTTTGCCTGCCTTCTTCCCATCGGGCATCCCTATGTGAGCACCCCGCTTCGGTGTTTTTCGCTTTTCAGTCTTCTTCGCCGCTCTCTTCTTCTGTCCCACCAAGCGGAAATCCAGCTCGCGTCTATCGCTGTCAACGTGCGCAACCTCGACGCGAATCAAGTCACCAAGCCGATAGCTGTTGCCCTCGCGGAAACCAGTCAAGCTGTGCGTGTTTGGATCGAACCTGTAGTTGTCGTCCTGCATCGACGAAATATGAATCAGGCCTTCCGCGGGCAACTCCGTTCCAATCGCGAACAGACCAAACCGCTCCACGCCTGTCACAATAGCATCGATCTCCTCGCCAATCCGCTGGCTCATGTAAGTCAGCAGCTTTACCTTGATCAGTTCGCGCTCGGCCGATTCGGCGCGCTGTTCGCGTTCCGAGCAGTGTTCGCCAAGCAGGCTTTGCTGGTCGAAGTCAGTTGCCGGCGTGCGGCCACGAACAAGATCATCGGCCATGCGATGGATCGTCAGATCGGGATAACGTCGGATCGGTGATGTGAAGTGACAATAGTGATCACTGTTAAGTGCGTAGTGTCCTTCGACCTCTGGGCTGTAGACCGCCTTCTTCATCGATCGCAACACGGCGTAGTGAACGGCTCGTTCCTCCGGCTCGCCACGCACCAGTTCAACGATCCGTTTGATCTCGAAGCGGCTTTCGAGACTCTCACACTCAATGCCGAGTTCTCGAACGAACGACGAAAGCGTCTTCAACTTAAACTTATCCGGCAACCCATGCACTCGTCGGAGGAACGACAGCTCTTTGCGATGGAATAACGTGGCGACAGCTTCATTGGCGGCAAGCATGAACTCTTCGATGATCTGATGGCTCTGGGTGTGCTTGACGAGATGTGCGCCGCTGACTTTCCCTTCTTTGTCGAGGTCGATCTTCACTTCTGGTAAAGTCAGCTCGATCGAGCCCGCCTCCAATCGTCGCTTGCGGAGGACCATCGCCAGCTCGTGCATCCGGCCGACGAGGTCAAAAACTTCGGGCGTCAGCTTCTCACGCCACGAGTCTTTGTCGGCGAGATAGTCATCAACTTCTTCGTAATTGAAGCGATGCGCACTCTTGATCATGCCTCCGTAGAGCTCTGTCGCGACTGGCGCGCCGTCGGGTGTGAACTCGATGACTGCCGTTTTTGTGTAGCGAACGCGATGAGGTTGCAAGCTGGCCAGATTGTTCGAGATGATCTCTGGCAGCATTGGGATCACGCGATCCGGCAGGTAGACACTCGTGGCCCGGTCTTTCGCTTCACGCTCAAGCGCCGAGCCCTTCGGGACGAAATGCGATACGTCGGCAATGTGTACTCCAAGTTGCCAATGCCCATTCTCCAGACGCTTTAACGAAATCGCGTCGTCGAAATCTCGTGCGTCGAATGGATCGATAGTCACAACGGTGTCGTTCGTGAAGTCCTGCCGGTCATCGGTGATCGCCTCGTCAAACTGATCCGCCTGAAGGCGTGCTGCGTCGAGCACATCTTCTGGAAAATCGTCGGGCAAGTTGTATTCGCGGATGATCGAAAGCGTGTCGATGCCGGGAGTCCCTCGAGGTCCGAGCACTTCCACAATGACGGCTTCGCCCGCTCGCGTGTGCGACGGAAAATGAACCATCTCGACGACGACCTTGTCTCCGCGCCGCGCGTCTTTGGCTCCCGCGTCGCCAACGCAAATCGACTGATCGAAGACCTTGCCATCGATCCGAACGAAGCCCATACCATCTTGCTCAAAGTACACGCCTACGAACTGATGCGTGTCTCGCTCGACAATCTCGACGACCTCCCCTCGCACGCGATCGTCGGGTGTTCGCTTCGTCTTCAGCCGCACCGCAACAAGGTCACCACTGGCAGCGTCCTGAGATCGCTTCTCCGAGACATAGATGTCTTCGCCGAGATTTTTGGCGACCTCAAGATCTTTGGGGCGGACAAAGCCAAAGCCCGCTGCAGCCCGCCGAAACGTGCCGGTCACGATGTTCTTCGGCGCCGACGAGTGTTTCGGAGTCGATGCTGTCCCGAAGGCCGGTTTGACGAGATGCTTCGATCCGTAAGCGACTTTGCCTTGCTTAACGAGCCGCTTGACTGCCTGCCGCACTTGCGGGACGAGTTCCTTCGATAGCCCCAGCTTTTTTGCGATGACGCGAGGCTTAACGGGCTGATAGCCCGGACGCATGACGTATTCGAGTAACCGTGCTTGAAGGTCTTCTGAGTTGGGTTGTGATGTTTCTGACGATTCTGTGTTTGCGTTTTCTTCTTTCATATCCCTAAACTGTAGCCCGCTGAGCAGTGGCCGTCTATGTGCGGTGGACGGGCCAGACATCCGGCACGACCGGTGGATTCGCTTCACCCGGCGTGCCGCGTTGGCGGTGCAAGTGGTTTGCTACCAAACGTGTTGGGCAGGCAACCTATATTTACGCGGCAGATGTGTCTTTCGATGCTTCTGTTGGGTTTGACTGTGAACACCGCAAACGCTCTCCGCATTCGCCATGAACACTCGCTGGCCGCCGCGCTGTCCGAGTCTCGGATGCCGGCTGCATTGCATTCGGCTTCTGGACAGCGTCGTTGCATCCGAGAACGGTTGTCGATCCCAGCTACTTTCTGGCGGCGGCAATCGCCATCATCATCCTGTTCCTGGTCGGCGAATTCGTCGGCCTCTATCGGAGTTGGCAAAGAGTGGCAACGTACCGCGAGATCGCAGCGACGCTGCTCGCCTGGGGATACAGTGTCGCCGCGCTAATGGGATTGGTTTGCTGACTCGCTTTACCGACCAGCTTCCACGACTCACGTTGCTGCTCATCGCAGGCACTGTCCCAGCGTCGTTCGCGATGACTCGAATCGGACTCCGGTTCCTCCAGCGATCACTCCGATCGCGCGGACTGAATTCACGAAAGTTCGCGATCGTCGGCGTCACCGATCTGGGCATCCGGCTTGCCCGAAACATGGAAGACGCTCCGGAGTTGGGCCTGGACTTCGCCGGCTTTTACGACGACCGGCCAGCAGCCCGCACCGGCGAACTGCCGGAGGATGTCGGCAGCCGTCTGGGTTCGATCGGTGAGCTTGTCGATAAAGCACAAGCTGGTGAAGTGCATCGGATCTATATCACGCTTCCGATGCGAGCCGAGCAGCGGACTCGCCATCTGCTAGATCAGTTCGCGGACTCCACCGCTTCCGTTTACATCGTGCCAGACTTCTTCGTGTTCGAGTTACTGCACTCGCGTTGGACAGACATCGGCGGACTCCCCGTCGTCAGTGTCTTTGAGAATCCGTTCTATGGCGTCGATGGCGTAGCGAAGCGGATCTGTGACGTTGCTCTCGCGAGTCTGGCACTCGTCGTAGTTGCTATCCCGATGGCTATCCTTGCAGCTCTCGTGAAGCTAACCTCGCACGGGCCCGTCTTCTTTCGGCAGAAACGATACGGGCTCGACGGTCGCGAGATTCTTGTCTGGAAGCTCCGCACCATGCGGACGTGTGACAACGGAACGGTGGTCAAGCAAGCCACGAAGGAAGACCCGCGCATCACGCCTTTGGGCCGGATTCTTCGCCAGGCGTCACTTGATGAGCTTCCGCAACTGTTCAACGTGCTCGAGGGCAGCATGTCGCTCGTGGGGCCTCGGCCGCATGCTAGTGCTCACAACGAACAGTATCGCCGCTTGATCCCCGGTTACATGTTGCGGCACAAAGTGAAGCCCGGGATCACGGGGTTGGCGCAAGTGCTCGGGTGGCGAGGTGAAACCGATACGCTCGACAAGATGTCCAATCGCATCGAATGCGACTTGCAGTACATCCGTGAATGGTCTCTGTGGATGGACATTAGGATCTTGTTCAAGACAATCTTCGTCGTCCTTCGCCAACGGAACGCGTATTGATGGTGCTGACGTGAGTACGAGCACGCTGCCCGATACGAAAGTGGTCGAGCTAAACACGATCGGCGAACTGCTCCGATACCAGCGTGAATGGGAAACGTTGCTTGGCGAGACTCCCGAGGCCACGTTATTCCAGACGCTGGCCTGGCTGGCCGTCTATTGGAAGCACTTTGGCCAAACGCCATGCTTGCGAACACTGCTCGTCTTCGAAGGCTCTCGCTTAGCAGGAGCGATCCCGCTGGCTGAGCGTACCGTCCGGAACCGACTTGGAACTGTGAGAGTACTCGGCTATCCGCTCGACAACTGGGGCACGCGTTACGGCCCGATCGGCGCATCCGTTTCGAAGATCCTGCACGCTGGTCTCCGTTGGCTGTCAGAGACCGAACGAACGTGGGACGTACTCGAACTGGGTTGGACCAGCGAATCGCAACTGCCACAGGTCGAGACAGCCTTTGGCAATGCTGGTTTGCCAACGCACCAAACGAAAACGGCTCCCGTGTCCGAGATCGACCTGAGCAGCGGCTGGGACAGCTATTGGTCAAGCCGAACATCGAAGCACCGCAATAACGTTCGTCGTGCTGAGAAAAAGCTGGCACAACATGGAACCATCACGGTCCACCATCATTGCGGAGAGACTGACGCTCGATGGGACATGTATGAGATGTGTGAACAAGTCGCGTCGAAGAGTTGGCAAGGTGGATCAAGCACCGGCAATACGCTCTCACACAACAGCGTTCGCGACTTCCTACGCGACACGCACGAGATGGCGAGCGCGCGACGTGGTGTCAGCATGCACGTAATCCTTGTGGACCAACAACCTGCCGCATTCGCCTACAACTACGTCCTCAACGGCTCCGTTTACGCACTTCGAATGGGTTACGCTCCGCAGTTTGCCGCGGCAGGTCCCGGCCTGCACTTGATCCACGAAGTGGTTCGCGAAGCCGCCCGTCTCGGCTACGAACGGATTGACCTCGGCGAGGGCGATGCTCGCTACAAACACAACTGGCGCACCGGCGAAGTCCAGACGTATCACGTCTCCCACTACCGCCGCCACAGCCTCCTCGCCCAAACGCTCCGGCTAAGACGGCACTGGTTTGCCTAACAGCGAGCGGGAACGCGACAATGTCGCCCTCCAGGGCTTGCACGTCGTTTATCTGCCACGTTCCCGCGGTCTACACCCCGACGATTACAACGCCATCCCTACTGCTGGCTGAGTGTCTTGGATGAGAAGCAACTCACCTGCGAAGAAGACGGTCATCACGGCGTTGCCTTTCAGGTGTACCCCAAGTCAAAGCCGCATTCGCGATTACTTCCAGCGTTTGTTGACAGAGGGTGTTTCCACATAAAGGTACGAGATTTCCACAAACCATTGAAATGGCGTGCGTTACCGCGAATTCCCGACCCCCAGAATCTAGATGCCAAGTTTCGTTAGCACCGCCTTGATGCGGCTCTCCAGTCGCGGATCGATACCGGAGCTTTGGATGCGCTGCATGGCTTCCACTGTTTGGGCCGACTTCACGGGTAACCGCTCCGCGATACCTACCGCGACATGTGCAGCCGTGCGTTTGAGGCCAGAATCGCCGAAATGGTCCATCGACAATGCCAACGATTCTTCCGCGGGAAAACGAAGCAACGCATGGAGTACTAAGATCTTCTCATCGTTTCGTTCGGCAGCGCGAAGTGCTTGTCGCGACATCGCGACTCGTTCGTCGAGAGGTAAGCCGAATTGGCGGATGACGCGAATGTATCCGCGCATCGCACGTATCTGATACTTGCCGCCTTTCAGCGTCTGCGCCAACTTAAGCAATTCCGGTGCGACATCCGCTGTCGACCATTCGCCAAGCACGCGCGTCGCCGCATCTCGAACTGCGTCGCGTGGGTCGTGCGCACCAGCGACGGTCCGCTTGAGAGCGGCGTCCCCACCTACGTCTCTCATCAATTCAAACAGCACCGATCGCATTTCCGTCGGTGCTTGCGAGAAGCGAGCGGCGACTTTCTCGACAGTACCTTCCCGATCCGCCATGCGGATACATGCCGCCGTGAGGGCCGCCGCTGTGACCGCCCGTTCTTCGGATGACTCGACCGCCAAAACCCTCTGAACGAGTTTGTCGAGATCGTTACTGATGATGGTTTCACCCAACGCTCGAACCGCCGCGAAACGAGTCGATTCCACACGCGACTCGGCCGCCGCGAACAACATCGGGACCGTCGAAGCGATACGGCGACTACCGGCTAGTTCGATGAGCAGGTCGTAACGTTTTGAGTCTTTCTCAGCCAACTCTTCAGCGATCGCCTCATCGATCGTGGCACCAGAGAGATCCTTCAGGGTCTTCCTCGCAGCCTCTGCAGTCGCCTCGTCGTCGCTTGTCGCGACAGCCAGAAGCAGTTCGACATCTTCGCTTGTCCCGATCTGGCGAAGGCCGCGGATCGCCGCGATCCGCACTGCAGGCGAATCTGCTTTGACGGAATCACGCAGCTTAGGCAACGCCGCGTTAGCACGAAGGTCTCCGAGCGCGGTAATCAACAACGCCTTGCGATCGGCAGCTTGTTGATCGATCTCAGCGGTCAACGCGGCTGACACGTCGTCATTTGGCAAGTCGCGGGCAGCTTGTAACGCAATGGCAAATAGCTCGTCATCGTCGCCTTGCAATTGTTCCCGAAGCAGCGAGAGGCCCGAGGATCCTCGGGCGCGAATTGCCGAGTAAGTCGCGGCCACGCGAATATGCTTCGGTGCGTCTGACTGGCGGAGCACATCGTAGACTTCGATCGCTCGATCCGACTGGTTGCTTGCCATCAGACGCTCCGCACATGTCAAGCAAGCGTCAGCAATAGCCGTGTCCGCTTTGCTTTTCAGACGTTGCAAGATCGCCACAACGGATTGCTCGTTAGCGATCTGTGCGAGTGCGGCGGAAGCGGCAGCCTCGACTTGCGAGTCCGAACTGTCTAAGAGTTCTATCAACCGCGAGTCTGCCTCGGTGTCTTTCCGTAATCCAATCGAATTGATGACGCCGACAAGTTGTGTTCTCTTGAGTGTTTTCAACGATTCACGAAACACACGATCGACGGCGGCATTGGGCATCGCTTCCAAAGCGAACCGTGCGGAATGAGACAACTGATCGTGCGACAATAGTTCGGCCAAAATGGGAATGGACTCCTTCCTCCCGATGACTGCCAGCCGCTTACACGCCACTCCCTTTTCGCGAATCGAAGCGTCTGACTTGAGAATAGAGTGCAACTTCGTCGCTTCATCGGCTGCATGTGTGATCTGCGATAGAAAGCAGACCGTGCTAAGGAAACAAGTCGCAGCGATGACTCGTTGTGTGGATAACATGAAATGGTTCCTCATTGTCGTGGTTCGCCGGCGAACCAACGTGATGATTGCGGAGCGATCAATGACTATTGTTTCAAACTCGCCACGGCTCGCGCCACGCACGTGATCGCATGCGGTTGGCTTCCTCGTCGCCGGGGAACTCTTCCTTCACAGGATCGAACGCCAACGGCCGGCCCAACTGCCAAGCAACGTAAGCGGCGTGTGCCGCGACGTGCGACTGAGCGGCAACGTTGGCGTTGGCCGCCGTCACACCTCGCGATTTCACGCAACGCAGGAACTCGCGAATGTGGCTCGTCGGGTCGGTACCAACATCCGTGAACACGCGATGTTCTTGCCTCAGCTTCCCTGGACCAAGCTGCATCTTGCCACTGTCGCCTGTTTCCACAAACCCCTCATCGCCCTCGAAGCGGACGCTGCAAGTGCCCATCCCCAGCCAGCCGGTATCACGCATGACGAGCTTGACTCCGTTGGCATAGCGAGCAACGACGGAGTTGCCTCGCGGCTCGAAGTGAACTGGCGTTGTGTCGTCGGCGCTGTTGGCCCACTGACAAAGATCTATCGTGTGCGATCCCCATTCGAGGATGCCGCCGCCGTGGAAATCGAAGTAACCGCGCCATCTGCCCTGAACATAGAGCGAGTTGTAAGGACGCCAAGGCGTTGGGCCTAACCAGCGATCCCAATCGACAACATCCTTTACCGGCTCTGGTTCGGCCGGCAGGCAGTCGTGCGTCGTGGCGGGAGCCAGCGTGTTGGCATGCACAGTGTGGAGCTTGCCGAGTTTGCCGCTTTGAGCCAGTTCGATGGCGAGCATAAAGTTGCGGATGTTTCGCCGCTGTGTGCCTGCTTGATAGACTCGCCCGTAACGCTCGATGGCGTCGGCCAGTGCGCGACTCTCGGCAATCGTCAACGACAGGGGCTTCTCGCAGTAAATATCCTTACCCGCTTTGGCAGCGATGATCGAGGCGAGTGTATGCCAGCGGTCGCCGGTTGCGATCAACATCGCGTCAACGTCGTCGCGGGCCAGGATCTCGAACATGTCGGAGTAAGTCTTGCAATCCTGGCTGGCATACTTCTCATCGACCGTCTTCTTGGCCTTGTTACGTCGGTCAGCCTGCGTATCGCAGATGCCAACGAACTGTACTTCCGGCCGCTGCAGGAAGATTCCCAGGTCGTAACTGCCGCGACCGCCAACGCCGATCGCTCCCATCACGATCCGTTCGCTGGGAGCAACGGCTCCGTCTTTGCCTAACGCCGAACTGGGGATGATGTGTGGGGTTGCGAACACCGCGCTCGCCGCGACGGCCGACTTCAGAAATCGCCGACGTGAGTGAGCCGATTGATTGTTGGACATGATTGGATCTCCTAATTGTGGAGCGTGTTGGTAACGTGCATAACACGAAGCGAACCGTTCACCTCTTACTTGACTCACTAACTCAGTATCTTGCTAACGACGTGGGGACAGTCAATGTCGGACAGTTACTTCGCCCTCTCAATTAACTTGCGTTGTACTGCGGCGAAGGTGACCTTGGAGTAGGAATCGCGTTCGTATAATACGCCAATCCGTCCGTCGCCGAGGCGGCTGATGCTGGAGTAAGCGGAGGATCCTTCGTGCAACAGATGACTCATCGGCCATGTCACCCCCTCGTCGTAACTAACTCGCAGCGTCATACGTTCCCTGCCAGTCGTCGAAGCGGGATTCGAGAACAGTAGACGGCTTTTGGATTCGTCTGGCCAGGAGTAGCGGAGCAGGCTCGCTTGGCAAACAGGTTCGATCAACGTTTCGTCATCGACGCACTCACTCCAGCTCAAGCCTCCGTCCTCGCTCCACGAGACGCCGCGCCGCTGTAGCCCGCGGTTGCTCCGCATGTTTAACATCAAGCGTCCATCCGCCAACTCCGCCACCGCACATTCGTTCATTCGGAAGTCCGTGATGCCTCCGATTTTCCAAGTAACTCCGTGATCGTCCGAGTAGATGATGTGCGAGCGAGTGGACTGGTTGCGGTCTTTGATCTCGTCGATGCGATGATCGCAAGGAATCACGAGCCGACCCTTCCAACGTCCGCGGGTCAGTTGAATTCCATTTCCCGGTCCGGTCGCATACCAGTTCCAGTTGTCTCGCTTAACCTGTGGCGTGATGTCTCGCGGCTCACTCCACGTTCGACCGCTATCGGCACTGGACAGCATGAAGATCGCATCGTTCTCCCGTGTAAGTGGCAACCAGATCACGCCTTTCTCTTCGTCGATGACGGGACATGGATTGCCGATCGTGATCTTCTTGTCGCCGCCTTGCTCGTAAACGAGTTCGAGCTTGCCCCAGGTCGCGCCCCCGTCCGCGCTGCGTTTCAACACCAGATCGACGTCGCCGTGATCGGCCCGACTTGTCTTTCTGCCCTCACAGATTGCAAGCAGATTGCCGTCTGGTGCTGTTACGAGCGAAGGGATGCGATACGTGTGGTAACCGTCCTCGCCACTTGAGAAGACATCGATCGAGACAGACTCCGCCGCAGGCTTCACCCTCAAGGACATTAAGTATTCGACCAAGTCGTAGAAGTCGGGTTCCTTCAGTACGGAAGCGACATTGTCCGGCATCAGCGATCGCCTCACCTTCTGTTCCTCGTCGATGTCGGTCGCGAGTACGGAGAACTCTTTCCCGTCGTCGCCAGCGTAGACGCGTGTCGCTCCCTCGACTCGGCGGAACATGCCGGTGAGCGTGCGTCCGTCGGCTGTTACCAATAAGGACGCGTGGAAAGCCGCATCGACGTTCCGGTTCGAATCAAGGACGTCCTCCAAGACCCGAGCGAGCTCTCGGTTCCCGATCCCGTCAAGCTGCGGTCCGATGATCGCTCCTTTGCCACCGACCTGATGGCAGACGGCACAGTGCTTCGCGAAGACCGCTTGACCTCGCTCGACGGAACGATTCGCCTGGCGAAAACCTTGTCGCCTGGCCGCGATCAAAACAGCCGTTTGTTGGCTCAACGGAGGTAAACCAGCGACAAGTTCGTTCACGCGTTGCTTGACGTCGCGAATCGCTGCCTTCTCCAATGATTCCCGAATGGCAACACGCTGCAGCAACCGGGGCGAAGCCGCTTCGCTGGATACTAACTTCAGCAGCACTTCACCACCTTGCTGAGTCGTCACGAGTTCTTGTGCGATCCTCTCTTGCAACGCCGTTGGCGCGACGCGAAGGACGTCGCGCAGAGTCGTCTCGAGTTGGTTCCCATCTTGTCCGAGCAGCGCCTTGGCAGTTTGTAGTTGCAGCGACTGTGAGAACGCCGGATCACGAAGGGCAGGCAGCAGCCCGAGACCGACCTCGCTTGGCTTCAACTGCAAGAGTGCTGACGCGCAAGCAGCTCGCATCGCCCGCGGAGTCTGCGCTTCAACCAGCAAGTCACTCAAAGGCGTTTCCAACTCAGCCAGTCGCAGTGCACCGACGATCGTCGCCGCCGCCACTTGTCGAGTCAAGCGAGTTCTAGGAGGAATGTTCGGCAACGCAATCACAGGCGGGTCGAAGCGCGCGACACCGAGCCAGGCGTAGCTCGTCAGGTTAATTCCATCAACGATCTCGATATAGCCGCGTTCGTCGGCGAGATCACTCAAGTCCCATGCGATGTGCCGAGCAACATCGCTGCGCGCAGGTAGGGCCTTGCGGACAATGCGATCTCCCTCGACTAACCGCAATCGAACGAAGTTTCCTTCGTTCGCCGGCTTATCGGGCAACCCAAGATGGCCGCAGAGAAAGAAGCTTAGTTGACTGGGGAGCTCGAAATCAGCCGAGCGAAGCACACCGGTCGCGCGTTCTCCACCGGGCAGGCTACTAAGGAAACGAACCTTCTTCCGGCCGTCTTCGCAATCGCGCAGCTCGAAGCTCCACGGATTCTGTGCCGAATGCGTGAACCAGGGAGTTTGCTGATCGTTTGAAGTAAGTAGTCGCATCGCAAGTTCGCGTCCCCAGCTACGAGCCGCCTCATTGCTTACACGGCGCTGGGCGAGTTGTGTTTGCAGCGACTGAAGCAATTCAAGCTGCGCGTCGATGTCGCTCGCGAGTTGCTTGCGGACGAGTCGGACAAGATCATCTAGCTCCTGCACACCGACGTATCTCGCAGCGTGCTGTAGCTGAGCCTGGATGCTGTCCTTGTCGATGATACCTTCGCGAAGCGAACGGATAATCAGCCTTGCCGCCTGCGAACTCGGAACCGCAATCGCGATCCGCGACAATACCCGACGGTCGCTTTCGCTGAGACTCATCTCGTGAACCTGAGCCAAGATGTCTGGGACTCGCAATTGATTTCGCAAGGCGATTCGCAGCGTGTGGCGAAGGTGAACGTCTTCCTCCCCGGTCTTCTCGAGAGTTCTCAGAAGAGGGGCGATGTACTGAGTGCTGGGATGCTGGCCAATCGCGTCCGCGGCAGCGCGTTGTACGAGCGGCGAAGCATCGGCAAGACCGGATAGAGCAACCGCTGGCAGATCTCCCGACCAGTCAGCCCACTCCGAGAGAAGCCGCATCGCATGCACACGCAAACGCTCGTCCGGATCTTTCGCAGCAGCAGTGATATCTCCATGATCGATCTCGCCGCGTCGATGCAATACCCAGAGGGCGTGTATTCGGCGATGCGGATTGCTATCGCGGCTGGCGGTCCGGAGCACTTCGGTCGAAGCATCCAACCGGCGATCGCTCAATTGGTCTGTCGCCAAGCCGCGAACCTGCATGGAAGGCGAGCCGAGAGCTTCGATCAATTCGTTCGGCGTTGCAGTCGCCAGGCTGCCGACAGCCGTGTCGCCGTTAGCTCTCTTGCCGCGGTAGACGACTCGCCAGATACGAGCTTTCGTGCGATCTCGCTGCGGGTGGTCGAGCGGGACTTCGTAGTGTCCGATGATCCGGTTGTAGAAGTCAGCGATGTAGAGCGCGCCGTCTGGACCAAATTGCAGATCAACCGGCCGGAACCACGGATCGTCGCAGATCAGGAAGTCTTCTTCCTCGTGGGCCTCCATCGACGATCCATGCATCTTGATCGAGTCTCGATGCACGCGGCATGTCATCACGTTACCGACGAACAAGCTGCCTTGGTATTCCTTCGGGAACTGCGGATTATCACACAAGGCGGCTCCCGCGATCGCTGTCGAGCCATGTCCGTGTTCCAGGATCGATGGAACAAAGCCGAGCCCGTCGTGCGGCTTACCGAAGCTAGAGAAGTATCCGCCGCGCAGTAACATCGTAAGCGGTTTGCTATGACAGTCGGCAGTGATCAGATCGCCCGTCGGTGTAAACGTGCTGCCAAAGGGATTCACTTGCCCCCAGCTAAACTGCTCGACTCGTGAACCATCAAGCCGCACGCGATATGTGTTACCACTCTGCAGGTTGATCTCACTACCGTCTTTGCCCCGGATGGTGGAATCGTTTCGAAAACCGTGGCAAATGTATAACCAACCGTCAAAGCCCCGGCGAAACGCGTTCTGCATGCCGTGCGTGTCAACTGGTGTTCCAAGTTCACCGTAGAGGACTTCTTGGCGATCGGATCGTCCGTCACCGTCGGTATCTTCAAAGAAGATGATGTCGGGAACGGTGTAGGCCACGACACCGCCGCGATACGGATAAAGCCCCATCGGAATGTTCAAGCCTTCGGCGAACGTCGTGATCGAATCAGCGTGTCCATCGCCCGTCGTATCTTGCAAGACGCGAATCGTGTCGCGTCCCTCACCCTCGGCGGCAGCGAACGGATACTCGACAGAACCTGTGAGCCATAAGCGGCCTTGGGCATCGAAGGCCATGTTCATCGGCTTTTGGATGTCCGGTTCGGCAGCGAAGAGCTGGATCTCGAAGCCTTCGGGTAACTTAAACTTGGCGAGTTGCTCGGCTGGCGTAAGAGGATCCGTCGGACGAATGATACTCGCCAACGGATCTTGCGCCGCCGCGATGCCGACGGCGGCTGTGGCCAACAAGAGAGCAGCAAGGCAACTACGCATCAGCGAATCCTCAAGCGGTTTCAATCAACGGATCGCCTCATGATAATCGAGGTTTCAGCGGTCGGCGAGTCGCTCGCATATGACATCCGTCACCCGCGAAGGTTATGCTAGTAGCGAGAAGCAACGCAAACCGAAGATCCGGAGAGAGCTATGAGCATCGAAATCACTCGGCGCAACGCACTTCAAGTGGTTGCCGCGACAGGAGCCGCGATTGTGACGAATGGAATGACCGCCGAGGCACAGGCCGCACCTGGGAAGACAGGTTACATAGACGCCCACTCGCATATCTGGACTCGGGACATTGACCGCTACCCGCTGAAGAAGGGAACAACGCTCAAGGATCTCGCGCCGCCAAGCTTTACTACCGAAGAACTGCTTGCCACGGCGAAGCCAGAGAAAGTCGATCGGGTTGTACTCATCGCGCATCATACGTTCTACGGCTTCGACAATACCTACATGACCGATGCAGCCAAGGCACATCCCGGCACGTTCAAGGTGGTCGGGATGATCGACGATGCAAAGCCTCATCCCGACGTGGAGATGAAGAAGCTTCTCAAGGAGCATGTCACCGGCTTTCGGATCACTCCCTCGGTCCGCAAGGACGCGCATTGGCTTGACAACGCAGGGATGAAGCTGATGTGGAAGACCGCGGCGGCTACCGGACAAGCGATGTGCTGCCTGATCAATCCCGAGAATCTTTCAGAAGTCGATGAGATGTGCGGCCAGTTCTCCGACACGAAGGTGGTCATCGACCATTTCTCGCGTATTGGCGAAGATGGCACGCTAGGCGAGAGCGATCTGAAGAATCTGTGCAGTCTTGCCAAGCATAAGAACACGACCGTGAAGGTCTCGGCGTACTACGCACTTGGCAAGAAGAAGCCTCCGTACGACGATCTGATTCCGATGATCCGCCGCCTGTACGAGAGCTTTGGCCCTGAGCGGCTGATGTGGGCCAGCGACTCACCCTACCAGTTGGATGGCGATAACACGTACGCAGCATCGATCGCGTTGATCCGAGATCGCATCGACTTCCTGTCCAAGGAGGATCGCGAGTGCCTGCTGCGAAAGACGGCCGAACGTGTGTATTTCTTCTAGGTGCTCTGTCAGTTGTGAATCGATGGATGGAACTCGAAAAACCGTAGGCCGGAACAAGTCTTCGCCGTTCCGGCATCAGCGGAGTGCCGGAACGGCGAAGACTTGTTCCGGCCTACATGTACCCATCGCTGACGGAGCACTAGATGATCGCCGGCTCTACGATCGCGGCTCAGCGGCATCGACGGCGCTGCGCTGCTTCAGTACGGCTCGCTCGATTAGCAGGTAGTTGGCACCGCGATACTCGGTGATCGCGCCGCTCACGTTCCACTTGCGTGTGCCTTGTTCGAGATCCCGCGAGACGCGTTCCAGAGCGAGATTCTCCAGCAGCACCAGCGATTTCGTCGAGCCCTCCGGGTAGAAAGCGATTCGCCCACCGGTCTCGCGAAACTCGCCAAGTTGTTGCACGATCTTGGAACCTTCACGCGCGCGGTGCAACGCGTCGTTCGACACGTCATCGCTTTGGTTTGCCTTCGTAGGACTCGGAGGACCGTCGGCGTTGAGATGATCATCAAGAAGTCCCACGAGTCCAAAGAACATCAGGCCAAGCCCAAGGCTGCGCACATTTGCTCGAAACGTCATCGAACGGCTCCTAGAACAAAGATCATTGGAAGTCTCTGCAAACATACGGCACAGATTGCCGTCAGGCGGCGACGTTGACTTTCGGCAACATCAGTCGCTCTTCAGCAACGATTCTCGCGTGAATCGCGGACCCGTTCGCGGACGAAAACGCTGGATTCGCCGTACCAGGGCGCCCGCTCGACAGTTCGGCCTCGGACTTGCATCTGGTCATCCTCACAGATCCAACGCACGACCCAAACAGCCACCGATGATGAGAACACGAATGAGCATCCTGAATCGCATAACCATGACAACCGGCTTCTTGGCTCTAAGTCTTGTCGGCGTGTTGAGTAAGGCAAGCGAAGTCGTTTCCGTCCGGCTCGAAAGCGGGAAGCGTCTCACGGCCCAGATCGATCCTCGCACGGATCAGAATCGCCTATGGCTGCGATTTGGAAGTGGAAGCACGATTATCCGGCGTGCGATCGACTGGCAGGACATCGCCGCGGCTCAGCATGACGGCGAATTGATTAGCAAAGCCGAACTCCAAGCTCTCGCGGCGACCGCGAGCGACGCGACCGTGCGACCGGCCCCGGCGCCTCGCCGCTCGGATGGCAAGAGCGATGCAGATCGCGCTTGCGAACTGCTGGACTTTGGCCGTCGAGTCACCGCGGTGGACTTTGATGCGAACATCGCGAACTGGGACGCGGACGTTGAGTTTGACGGAATCGCGTTGCGACTGTTTCCCATTGACAACAACGGAACGCTGATCAAAGTCCGAGGCACCTTGGAAGCCGAGTTAGTCGTCGATCGCAAACAAGCGTTTAACGATGTCCAGCGAGCCGCGGCCACAAGCCTCGTCAACTTGGACGCTGGACGATCGCACTGAACGACGGTGATGTTACCGAGGATGGCATCCTTGTTAAACTGCCCTTCCAAGGCGCTCATCCGGAGTTCGATACCAAGTGGGCATCGCACGGCTTGATGCACGTGCGGCTGATCGTTCCTGGCCATGGCGTTTTCGAGCATTCTTTCGACGGCATTCGCATTCGGCCCTATGCCCCACTCCGGGATTCGATGGAACGCAACACCGGGCGACGTTTCCTGCCAAACGAGCAAACAAGCGTTGGGAAGCGTGTTGTGAACTAGCGCTTTGTCAAAGCTAAGAATTAGGCGAGCGGCAGATGAGAACGTAACAAGAACAGTGATGTCATTTGTAGGCCGGAACAAGTCTTCGCAGTTCCGGCATGTGTCAATCGTCACGCCGATGCCGGAACTGCGCAAAGCCTTGTTCCGGCTTACTGGTAAGTTATCAACTGCCGCTCGCCTGAGGGTTGCTTAATCAGCCGCCGCGCGCTAGCGGCCGGTTCTCACCGGGAAACCGTGGGCTAGCGCCCACCGGCTGATCCGCTTGCGATCCTCGCATGGTTCTCCTCCTTGAGCGGTGTTATGCTGTGCTAGCTGCCAATTGGCGAGTCGCAATAAAGCGGAAACCGAAAGTAACGGGTATTCCGATGCAGATCGACTCCGCTCAACATTGTGCGCCTTGTGCCTGTTGGTTGTGTAATAACGCCAAAGGACCGAACATCGCCGGAATTACTGCACAACGATCACGAGAGAACATCATGACCACAAGGCATCTAAACCAAGAACGCAGTCATCCAGCCGGCCTACTGAAATACCTCATCTGCTATAGCCTTGTGCTCGGCCTATGTACTGCGTGTAGTAAGCCGCCAGCCTCCGTTCCGTCGCCAGTGAGTAACACCATGGATGTTCCATCCACCGAGAATGAGCTGGCAACCGTCGATGAAGAACCGGAATTCGCCCCCGCTCCGGAAGGCAAGGTACTTCGTCATGCGGTCTTCTTCTCGTTCAAGGAAGAATCGACCGCCGAGGACATCCAGGGCGTCGTCGATGCGTTTCGTGAGCTGCCATCGAAGATCGACGAGATCATTGACTTCGAGTGGGGCGAGAACAACAGTCCGGAAGGACTGAATGACGGTTTTACTCACTGCTTCGTTCTCACCTTTAGGGATGAAGCCGGACGAGCGGCTTATCTTCCGCATGCAGCTCACAAGGCGTTTGGCAGCGTACTGCGTCCGCACAACGACAAAGTCTTTGTGATCGACTACTGGGGGACGCCGACGAAAGAAACGCTCGAGAAGGAACTGAAGCATGCCGTCTTCTTCCGTTTCAAGAAAGACGCGGCTTCGGAAGACATTCACAAAGTCGAAGAGGCTTTCGCAGCGTTGCCTTCGAAGATCGACACCATCCAGGCATTTGAATGGGGCATTAACAATAGCCCGGAAAAACATTCTGCCGGATTCACGCACTGCTTCATGGTGACTTTTGATTCTGAAGAAGGCCGAGCGGCGTACCTGCCACATCCGGAACATCTGACATTCGTTGAGATTCTGAAGCCAGTCCTTGATGCTCCTCGCGTGCTCGACTTCTGGGCTCAGAAGTAGTTGCCTGCGGTCAAACTCGTATCGCTCTGGCTGTGGAACCCTCACCCAGGTTAGAGTGGGTTCAGGAAGAGGATTCGTGGATGATTCCGCAGCATCTCGATTTATCACGAGCATTGAGGCACCGGCTGTGCTTTGTCGCGCCGCTTGTCTTGTTGATGCACGTTGAGGCGTCGGAATCTCTCGCTGACGACGCCACGGATGAGGTCGCCGGAGCTTCGATGCATTTCTCCGCAGTCGTGCTGCCTTTGCTTAAGAAGCATTGCTACGAATGCCACAGCCACGAGGGAGATGCAGCCGAAGGCGGATTGGTTCTCGACAGCCGGGCTGGCTGGCGAATGGGGGGTGATTCCGGCCCCGCAATTGCTCCCGGCAACCCGGATAAAAGTCTGCTGCTGACGGCCATCGACTATTCCGACACGGAACTTCAGATGCCACCGGATAGCAAGCTGCCGCAGCGTGATATCGACGTCTTGAGGAAATGGATTACCGCCGGTGCGTTTGATCCGCGTATAACAAATCAGAGTCCGCCCGCCACGGAAACGAAGCCGGAGCTGTCGATGACCGAACTGTGGTCGGTGCAACCGGTCGAGCACGTTGAAGTGCCTTACGTTGCCGACGATTCCTGGGTTCGCAACGATACAGATCGATTTATTCTTACGAAACTCGCTGCGATTGCGGTAAGTCCCAATGAAGCTGCGGACAAGTATGTCTTGCTTCGTCGAGCGACTTTTGATCTGACGGGCCTTCCGCCAACGCTCGCTGGGATCGACGAGTTCGTCCATGACAACCGAACTGATGCCTACGAGCGTCTAATCGACCGCTTGTTGGCTTCTCAGCACTACGGCGAACGCTGGGGACGGCACTGGTTGGACTTGGCGCGTTACGGCGATTCCAACGGTGGCGACATCAATTACGCTCATGCGAACGCCTGGCGATATCGTGACTACGTCATAAAGTCGTTCAACGACGACAAGCCCTACGATGCGTTCATTCGCGAACAACTTGCCGGAGACCTTCTGCCCGACGACGGAAACGCAGCGCGACGTCGTGAACTTCTGACGGCGACCGGTTTTCTAATGCTCGGGCCGAAGATGCTCGCCGAAGTCGATAGTGACAAACTGTTAATTGACATTGTTGACGAACAGTTGGATGTAACGGGCCTGACGTTTCTTGGGATGACGTTCGGTTGTGCTCGCTGCCGGTAACGTCGAATCGATCGCGACCTATTTAGCATCGCTAAATCCTGTTGATGCCGTTAGTGGAGCGTCGCCGCAAGGTGGTCAATTCAGCGGAAGCGACGCGCTGAGCCTGTTCGCGACGATCTCGGCCGTCTATCGCGAGGCGGACAGCCTCAATCAGATCGAGAATCCAGGCCTCTTCCCGGATGCGTGGGTCGGGGCCGAGTGGCGTCCGTCGGGACCGATCGCCGGCCGCGTGACGGCTTGCACGAGCTGCCACAATACGCGGCAAGGGCTCGAACTCGAGTTGGCCGAAGCTTTGATCGAGTTGGATTTGACCGATGCCATCTATGGACACGGAGCGAGCCAGTGTGCGGCCGTTCGGTCGAAGGTGAGGCCGGTCGCTTGATCGTTCCTTTCGGAGCCTTCTCGGCGACGGCGCATCCCGGAGCGAACCGAGCCGTCACGAACCCGCTGATGTTCAATATGGGCCGTCGCGTCTTCGGTAATGTCGGACCGCCGCGTCAACCAGTCCTCCCAATGCCCTATGCCGACGAGGGCGTCAATCTGGAGGTCGGCGCAACTCGTTCATGACTTGTCGGCAACGGTCGACCTGTACGCCGTGAACGGTCTCCAGCAAGGAGGTGTGGCTCCCATGATCGGAGCGACCTCCATCTTCTTCACGAGCCGCAGCTACAGCGACAACAATTCAAAGCTGGCGTTTGGGGGCCGAGCGACCATCGGAAACAACTTCATTCGCTTTGGCGGTTCCGCGATGTCGGGAGAGTTGCAACCGGACGGCGCCCCACGGCGAAACTATTCGATCGCCGGCGTGGATGTGCGCGCCAGCTGCGAAGATCTGCTGCGACTTACGTTCGAATACGCCACGCGCAGCGAGGAGGTCCCTGGGCTTGCTGGCGATAATATGGTTTACGGCATCGTCGCCTCGGGCGAAGTGCGTGTTTACAACTGCCCCAAGATGTATCTCTTCTCGCGCTACGACACGCTTGAGTATCGAGACAACTTGGGACCAGATGCGGGCGTCGAACGCTTCACGTGGGGCCTCAACATTCCGACTCCCGGCGGGACTCTACTGTCGCTCAACCACGAGCACTGGATCTTCCCCAGTCCGCAAGAGGAGATTGACGTTGTGGGGACGCGGTGGACGGCTGCGTTTTGAGTACAAATGGCTTACGTCGCAAGGACCTGTGACGTCAACGGCACCTCGAAACAGCTGTCACATCGACCTCGCGCGAAGGCCGCGGTGTACGTGGTTCAGAATATGTCGTCGAACTGATGACAACCGGTCCCTGACCTGTTAGCCCCGAAGTGCGTCAGGAGGGCGTGTCCTGTGCCATTTAGCCAGAATCGCTTGCGCGCGTAGGACGACAACTCCTACGCGCGCAAGCGGTTTGCAGTTGGACGCACATGTCGATGAAAACGACACTTCGAGACCGCCGGATTCGAGCGAGCCAAGAAGCGGAACATCTCCCGGGAAATGTGACGGCGTGATCTTGGCTGGGAGGTATCTAAAGCACTACCGGATGATTTTGAAAAAGTGTCCGAGGTCCCCGGCAGCCAGTTGCCTTGGGCGGCGGCCGCAACAGCCAGCCCGGAGTTGCGACTCCAAGGACAGCGACGCCGCTTTCGCCGTGCCGGCAAACGATGTTCTACCAGACGACCACCGACAATTGTCCAGCGGTCGTTGCCGGTGCGGGCAGTCACGCAATACGGTCCTTTGATGAAGCGTCCGAGGAACAACGGCGTCGCTCACGAGTTGACGGGTTAGTTCGGAGCCAGCCTCGCTAAGCCTGCTTCGACAAATTCCGCAGCACGGTCTGCAGGATGCCGCCAACGCGGTAGTAGTCGAGCTCGACAGGCGTGTCGATGCGGACCTTGGCTTGGAACTCGGTTTTGGAACCGTCCGCCGCCGTAGCCGTGACCAAAACCTCTCCTCGTGGAGTGAGCGAATCGTCAAGGCCCGCGATGTCGTACGTTTCCTCACCGGTCAGCCCGAGCGATTGCCAAGTCTGACCCTCGGGGAACTCGAGCGGCAACACGCCCATGCCGACGAGGTTGCTACGGTGGATGCGTTCGTAACTGGCGGCGATCACGGCGCGAACGCCCAGCATCGACGTACCTTTAGCCGCCCAGTCGCGGCTGCTGCCTGTTCCATATTCGGCACCGGCCAAGATCACCAACGGCACGCCTTCCTCACGATACTGCATCGCGGCTTCATACATGCTCGTCTGCTCACCATCCGGCAGATGCCGCGTCCATCCGCCCTCGGTGCCCGGCGCGAGTTGATTGCGAATGCGGATGTTGGCGAGCGTGCCGCGGACCATGACGCGATCATTTCCGCGGCGCGATCCATAGCTGTTAAAATCGCGAGGCTCCACGCCGTGTTCAATCAAGAATCGACCGGCGGGACTGTCTTTCGCAATCGCTCCAGCCGGCGAAATGTGGTCCGTGGTCACGGAATCGCTCAACAAAGCCAACACGCGAGCCCCTTTCACTGGTTGGAC
This sequence comes from Planctomycetaceae bacterium, assembly GCA_002726245.1. Taxonomy (GTDB): domain Bacteria; phylum Planctomycetota; class Planctomycetia; order Pirellulales; family Pirellulaceae; genus PBSM01. The sequence continues at coordinate 32,109 of PBSM01000057.1, forward strand.
CTCGGTTGCCTCGGCGGTCACCTCCGCAAGGAAGGGTGGTTCTTGAATGTAGCTGCTTGCCTCGTCCCAAGCGTAAAGATCGCCCTCGGTGATCGCGATCTTGTTCCACGTTTCGTTGGAATCGAACGCTGCTGAATAGCGTTTTGTGAACATCTCGGGGCGCACCGACTCTTCGATCGCTTGCTCGATCTCTTCATGTGTCGGCCAGATGTCTCTTAAGAAGACGTCCTCGCCGCTCGTACCTTGCCCGAGTGGTTCTGTCACAAGATCGATATCGGTTGTGCCGGCCAACGCGTATGCGACGACCAACGGTGGGCTCGCCAAGTAGTTTGCCTTGACGTGTGGGTTCACGCGTCCCTCAAAGTTGCGATTGCCGCTGAGCACGGAACACGCCACCAGATCCGCGTCGGTCACAGCCTTGGCGACTGGCGCCGGTAACGGTCCGCTGTTACCAATGCAAGTCGTGCAGCCGTAACCGACGGTATGGAAGCCGAGCTGCTGCAACGACTCCGTCAAACCCGCCTTGTCAAGATAGTCGCTGACAACGCGCGAGCCCGGAGCGAGGCTGGTCTTCACGTGTGGCTTCACTTGCAGTCCACGTTCCGCGGCCTTCTTTGCAACGAGCCCTGCTGCCAGCATCACCGAAGGATTGCTGGTGTTGGTGCAGCTTGTGATCGCCGCGATGACGACCGCGCCATGCGTAATTTCGCCGGAGCGGCCATTGTCTTGAACGGTTCCCGATCGTGAAAGCGCTGTGTCGTCCAGCGCGAACCCGCGTTCGTTGACCGGAGCCCGCAGCGTCTTCTGGAAGGCTTCCTTCATATCCGACAAAGCCACTCGATCTTGCGGCCGCTTTGGCCCGGCAAGCGACGGTTCGACAGTGCTAAGATCCAGTTGCAGAGATTTGGTATACGTTGGTGCCGGCGCGTCATCGGTGCGGAAGATGCCGAGTTCCTTGGAGTATCGTTCGACGAGATCAACTTCGCCGTCGGTTCGTCCGGTGCGCCGCATGTAGTTGAGCGATTCGTTGTCGATCGGGAAGAAACCCATCGTTGCTCCGTACTCGGGAGCCATATTCGCGATCGTTGCGCGGTCGGCAAGCTTCATTCGCGAGACGCCCTCCCCGAAGAACTCGACGAACTTGCCGACAACCCCAACCTTCCTCAACGCCTCCGTTACCGTCAGCACCATGTCGGTCGCGGTCGCCCCGGCCGGCAATTGGCCGGTCAACTCGAAGCCGACGACTTCCGGCATCAGCATGTACAACGGCTGGCCGAGCATGACGGCTTCGGCTTCGATTCCGCCAACGCCCCAGCCAACGACGCCCAGACCGTTGATCATCGTCGTGTGGCTGTCGGTTCCAACGAGCGTGTCGGGTCGCGCAACAAGCCCGTCGCCTTCGTCGCGAACAAAGGTTCCTTTCGCCAGGAATTCCAAGTTGACTTGATGAACGATACCGACGTTCGGTGGGACGACTCGGAAGTTGTCAAAGGCTTGCTGGCCCCAACGCAGGAATTCGTAACGCTCACGGTTTCGTTGAAACTCCAGATTAACATTCTGAGCCAACGCACCATCGCTGCCAAAACGATCGACTTGCACCGAGTGATCGATCACTAGATCGACCGGGATCAGCGGATTGATTTTCTTCGCATCGCCACCCAGTCGCTCCATAGCGCTTCGCATGGCTGCCAGATCGACGACGGCCGGCACACCGGTGAAGTCCTGCAAGACGACGCGTGCGGGCTTGAACGGGATCTCGACTTTCGCGGGAGCGGCTGCGTTCCAGCCGGCGAGGTTCTTAACATCCTCCTCCGTCACGACAAATCCGTCGCAGTTGCGAACAACCGCTTCTAGCAACACGCGAATCGAGTACGGCAGCGTGGAAACCTGCCCCACGCCTTGTTCTTCAAGACGCCCAATTCGATAGATCCCAACCGGTCCATCCGCGGTATCGAATGCGTCCCGAACTCCGAACGGATCCTTCTTCAACTCGCTCATCGCGTTTATCGCTCCTCACTTTATGGCTCGTCATCGAGTGTGATAAGCGAATTTTAGCGACTCATGTCGATGTTGTCTGCTCCGCGATAAGCCGTTACGAGGCAGGATCGACGAGCCGGACCTCCGAGTCATCCAGAATGCCGTTGTCGGTGTGCCGCGTCCGGCCTGAAAGTGCTCGTAGTTCTTGTCGGCAACGATCGCAGCGGCTTCGATGACTTGGACGACATCGCGTTGGCTGGCTGCGGTCGGATAAGTCTCGTCGAGATCAGCAATCGATTCACCAAGTAACCGACGTCGAATGACCGCAAGCAGCCCGGAGGCTATAGAGGCTTTGCCGTAACCAAACAGCTCAAGATGACCACCGTGGCGATGGATGCGACCACCGAACGATGGATTGCGTGTCCGCGAGCCGTCACTGATGATCGCTTCGCGGTAGCCGCGATCTTGCTGATCGACGATGCCACGGTCGTAGATGCCGTACAACTCGATCTCTTGATTGACGGCACCGTCGAATTCAGCCGAGTTGATCCAGTTGTTGTTGTAATCGCCGCGCATGCTATCGTCGTAGGTGACAGCGACATCGACGCTGGAGCGGAAAAGATGTCCGAGCGGAAAAGGTGTCCCGTACCGAAACCAGTTCTATATTCCCTATTCTGCATTATCGGTACCGGACACCTTTTCATTCACCGTCCTTCTCACTCCGTTTGATCGAGAGATGCGTCATCGTGGTTATCGAGTCACGCGTTACGCTGACGATTGGGTCGTGACTTGTCGCACCCGTCGCGA